>NZ_QTMW01000014.1:0-149903 GCF_003604005.1 Bacteroides sp. OF03-11BH
ATTGTTGTATATAAAGGTTTAATACCTGTAGTTGGCCGAATACTTACTCTTAGTCTTTCTACCAATAGTATTCTTATTATATTGGTTTGCTTTCAAAAAATTAAGGACACAAAACTTATTTGTTGTTGTAGCTAGTTATCTATTTTATGGTTGGTGGGATTGGCGCTTTCTTATCTTAATAGCGTTTACTACTTTGTGTAGTTATGCAAGCGGAATCCTACTTGAACGACAAGAAGGACATAGACACATCCAACGCTTAATAAGTATTGCCAACATTGTATTAAACCTAACTATATTAGGAATATTCAAGTATTTCAACTTCTTCTCGGAAAATTTGCAACATCTATTTCAGTGGTTTGGATTTGAATTGGATTGGGTCACATTAGATATCTTACTTCCAGTAGGAATTAGCTTCTATACATTTCAAGCACTTAGTTATACAATCGATATCTACCGTCACAAGATGAACCCCACACATGATATTGTAGCATTCTTTGCTTTTATCAGTTTTTTCCCTCAACTCGTTGCAGGTCCTATCGAGAGAGCGACCAATTTACTACCGCAGTTCGAAAGACAACGAACTTTCGATTACACAGCGGCAGTAGATGGTATGAGGCAAATTTTATGGGGATTATTCAAAAAGATTGTTGTAGCAGACACATGCGCTGTCGCAGTCAATCAAATCTTTGCAAATTATCAAACACTTAATAGTTTGAATCTGGCTTGGGGAGCTTTCTTATTTACTTTCCAAATTTATGGAGACTTTTCTGGATACTCGGACATCGCTATAGGTACAGCAAAGTTATTTGGTATAAACTTACTGCAGAACTTCAACTTCCCATATTTCTCTAGAGATATTGCCGAATTTTGGAGACGTTGGCATATTTCACTCACCACCTGGTTCAGAGATTATATTTATATCCCATTAGGAGGAAGTCGATGTAGCAAATGGAAATCTTTCCGTAACACTATGATAATTTTCTTAGTTAGCGGTCTTTGGCATGGAGCCAATTGGACGTTTATTTGTTGGGGTGCATTTCATGCTCTACTATTTCTACCATTATTACTCATGGGAAGAAACAGAAAGTATAAAGACATAGTAGCTGAAAACAAACACCTACCATCCCTCAAAGAACTTGGACAGATTATTAGTACTTTCATTCTTGTAATGATTGGTTGGGTTATCTTCCGCGCCGAAAATATAAAAGAAGCCTATCAATATATCATTTATATGTTTACTAAATGGCAACCTTCATCACTTGAATATGGAGTTAAATGCATCCAATACATTGCTATTTTGATTATCATAGAATGGATTAACAGACGCAAAATGCACGGACTAGAAATAAATATAAAATACCCTATAATCAGATGGGGAATCTACTGTGCCATATTCTATTATATATTTTATTACTCTAATGAGATTCAAACATTTATCTATTTTCAATTCTAGAACTTTATGAGAAAATTTATATTAAAATGCTTATTCACCATATTCCCTATCATGGTATTAATATACGCATATGGCTTTTATGTGAATTTCTATTTGATAGACCGTCTAACCAAAGCCGGTGATTTAGGGAAACTTGGCTACTTTTACATAGACAAAACCCAAACCAATTTAGGTACACCACTATCAGAGAACAAGGTAGATACATATTATGACAACATACAAAGAAATTACAAAGTTATGACCATAGGAGACTCCTTTAGCCAACAAGGTTTCAGTGGTTATCAAAATTATTTAGCAGCCAAATTAGGAGAAAGAATCCTCAACTATCCTGATCCAAGAGGAAGAGGATATAGTTCTGAAGATATCGCATTGTATTTATTGAATAACGATATATACGCTAGCCTAGGATGTAAAACTGTTATTATTGAAACGGTCGAAAGAGAATTTGTACAGCATATACTTAGCTTTAGAGATATTAAAGACATCAATTATACTCTTGAGAAAGAAGACAATAAGCCAGAAAATAATTTTACAGAAAAAAAGAAGAAAGATTATTTAATGGAAACGTTTAAATATATCAAATATCATTTATACAAATCAAAAAGGCCAGTAAAAGAAGTACAGTTAAACACTGATTGTTTCTCTGTTCCACCATACAACACCTTCTATTTTTACAATGACGATTTATGGAAATTATCAATCACAAAAGAAGAATACAACGCCATTTTAGACAAACTAAACTACCTTCATAAACGCTTTCAAGAAAAAGGCATTGACCTCTATTATATGATAGCTCCCGATAAATATGATGTATACCAACCATATATAATAAACAATCCATATCCGCCTAAGAAAGTAATTGATCAACTAGAAGAAAATGGAATTAACCAACTAAAATGGTTTATTAATCCTAGAGATAATTTTAGAGAAATGATCGCCAGCGGAGTCAAAGACGTTTATCATATAGATGATACACATTGGGCAACTATAGCTAGTGAAACTGTTGGTTATATTATTGCAGATAAGATAGAAAAATCCACCGACTAAATTTACTTTTATGTGATTATTAGCAAGTATTTCATAAACATTATCCATTTCCAATAAAAACATCCAGTAATCACAGACGATCTTTATCACGAGTAATCAACCAAGGCATCAGCCAACTAAAACTTTTATTAAATCGTTCTACATAATAATCACTAGAATTTACTTTTAAAGAAGATACTAAGTGCAATGTAAGTTCCTCCTTGATTTCAGTAGGCACCTTAAGTCTTTTTATCTCTTTATAGAAGCTCCCATGACGCACAGTCTTTCTTCGCCTTCCTATATCAACGAGAGAATGCTCTATTCTATTTACTATATATATGTCTTCCCGAACCCCATCTCCTGTCTTTTGCCCCTTCTTGGTAGTGCTTACATTATGCAAACGAAATTTATTCAATTTTTCATAAACTTCGACTACCATTCCTTGCTTGGCCATTTCTATCCAGAAAAGCCAATCGCCACTATAGCGCATTGAAAAGCAAGACAAATCTTTTATTTGTTCAAAACATTGTTTACGAAAGACAACACCACTAGCATTGTAAATATAATTACGCCAATAAAGATTATGTTTTATATAATCTTCACCATCAAAAACACCTATATTGTGAGGATGACGTAATTGTTTTGAAGTCCAACGGTCAAAATCAGTAGATAGTTGATTCCCTTTTTCGTCTATACAATGTGAACCTAGAAAACAGAAGGAAGCACGCGGATATTGATTTAAAACAGAAACAGCTTTCTCTAGAAAAGAAGATTCAGCCGCATCATCACTCTCGGCAATCCAAATATATTTTCCACGGGACAAACTAATCCCTTTTTGCCACTGTGCAAAAGGACTCCCTGTGTTGACAGAATTAATCTCCAAATGAGTGACACGAGAGTTTGTTTTATAATGATTTAAAATAGACATGCTATCATCGGTTGAAGCATCATCCAATAATATAATCTCATAATTCGTATAGGTTTGTGCCAATACCGATTCGATACGTTGTCGTAAAAAACGAGCATAGTTATAATTAGGAATGATTACGCTAACTTCCACCGGATGATTTTCCATTACAAATGCACTATTTATCTTAGTTATTATAACAAACTGATAGCAAAGATACAGATATTATTCTTAAAAAAGACGCTAACCCTCTAATGTTTAGCAAAAAAGCCTTTAACACTTGTCACAACCAAATAAAATGTATACATTTGTAGAATTTTAGTGCAAGCCCCCTTAACTATTTAACTAACATAGTAATAATTATATGAATAAACCAATGGCGAGCAACATAAGTACATCGCTAATTATATCCACCTATAATAGAAGCGACGCATTAGAATTATGCGTTAAAAGCGTGCTACGTCAATCTCTCCTTCCTGATGAAATTATCATTGCCGATGATGGTTCTAAAGAAGACACAGGAGAACTAATTCATCAATTGGCAGCTTCCTCTGAAGTTCCCATTATTCATGTTTGGCATGAGGATTTAGGCTTCAGACTGGCCTCCATCCGCAACAAAGCTATTGCGAAAGCATCTAAAGAATATATTATACAAATTGACGGAGATATCGTCTTACACAAAGATTTCATCAAAGATCATGTACATTTTGCTAAAAAAGGTAGTTTCGTAACCGGTAGCCGTGTATTAATCCGGGAAGGCTTAACGAGAAAAATGTTAGCAGAAAAAAACTGCATCATTTCCATTCACGACAAAGGTACTAAAAACACAATCAACGGAGTACATTTACCTTGGTTGAGTCCACTACTTCAACATTATCGTCAATGGGATGTTTCTTACTCGAGAGGATGCAATATGGCTTTCTGGAAAGAGGATTTGTTAAAAGTTAATGGGTACAATGAAGCTATTACCGGATGGGGAAGTGAAGATCATGAGTTAGTGTGCCGCCTCATCAATAGCGGTGTACGCAAGCGTACCATTAAATTTGCGGGAATTGTGTTCCATCTTTATCATGAGCTACATGGAACGGATAATTTGAGCAACAACCGCAGTATTTTGAACGAGACGAAAGTCAGGAAGCTAACCTGGTGCGATAAAGGAATCATACAAAACTAATATGGAAAAGAATTTGAACTTTTTAGATCGAAACGAATTTAACTACAGTCCATCAAAAGAAGTAGTAGAGGCTTTAAAAAACTTCGATATAAATAAACTTTGTTTTTATACCCGCATTTATGATGAAGGAAAGAAAAGTATATTATCTGTTTTCTTATCCGAACTTTACGATATAGATGAAACACAAGTCTTATTAGGATACGGCGGAGAAGATATTCTGAAGCAAGCTGTACACTACTTCCTGACTCAAGAAGATGGAAATAAAACGATGTTGATTCCCAAGTTCTCATGGTGGTATTATAAATCAATTGCAGATGAGGTGAATGGCCATACTTTGCAATATCCTCTCTACGAAGACGGAAATACTTTTAAATATGACTTTGAGACGCTAAAAGATATGATTCAGAAAGAGAATCCGAAGATTCTTTTACTAGCTTCTCCCAATAACCCTACCGGCAATGGTTTAACTCCAAAAGAATTGGATGAACTGCTTGCAGAAGTACCCAGTCAAACAGTGGTACTGATAGACGAAGCATACGCTTCTTTTGTTTCAACTGATACCAGTTATATCAAAAAGCTGGTTAATAAATATCCGAATTTGATTATTTCCCGTACTTTATCCAAGTTTTATGGATTGCCCGGTTTACGTATGGGATTCGGATTCATGAGTAAGGAGCTGGAAAAATTCAGCAGATACAGCAATAAATATCTGGGATATAACCGGATATCCGAAGATATCGCCATTGCGGCTCTTAAATCGGACGCACACTATCGAAACATCGCCAAACTGATGAACGAAGACCGTGAGCGTTACGAAAAGGAAATCGGCGTGTTACCCGGATTCAAAGTATATGAATCGGTTGCCAATTTTATTTTAATCAAATACCCGATAGAGCTGAAAGAGGCTTTACAAAAGGCTTTTGCTGAACAGAGTTATAAAGTGAAGTTTATGAATGAACCGGATATCAATACTCATTTGCGTATCACATTGGGACGCCCAGAGCAGAACCGGATCGTTATAGATACAATCAAAGAAATAGCATCCAAATGAAAGCAGTAATATTAGCCGCAGGAATAGCTTCACGCTTACGCCCGCTGACCGATACGACGCCCAAATGTCTTCTCAAAATAGGAGAACGATGCCTTTTGGAAAGAGCTTTTGATGCTCTGATACAAAACGGATTTGATGAATTCATCATTGTCACCGGGTATCGCCAGCAGCAAATCGTTGATTTCCTACAGGCACATTATCCAACCCAAGATATTACTTTCATCTATAATGACAGGTATGAATCAACCAACAATATCTATTCATTATGGCTCACCCGTTCCTATACAGATGGGCAGGAGATTTTATTATTAGACAGCGACATTGTATTTGATCCGCAGATTGTAGAGAAACTGCTTCATTCGGATAAGGACGACATATTGGCACTGAATCGTCATGAGCTCGGAGCAGAAGAAATAAAAGTCATCGTGGACGACGCACAAAAGGTCGTTGAAATCAGCAAAGTCTGCTCAATATCCGATGCTATCGGAGAATCTATCGGCATTGAAAAGATGTCAGCTGAATACACCAAAGCGCTATTCCGGGAACTGGAAATTATGATTACTGCCGAAGGACTGGATAATATATTCTACGAACGGGCTTTTGAGAGACTGATTCCGCAAGGATATAGTTTTTACGTTATGGACACCACCGAGTTCTTCTCGGCCGAGCTGGACACAGTAGAAGACTTTCAACAGGCACAGAAGCTGATTCCAGCCAGTCTTTATTAATTAAAATCAGATAGAATGGCTAATTACGACATCCGCCCTCTACAGCTTCGCATATTAAAGAACTTATTAGCTGTTGACAAAGTTTGCAAAGAACATAATCTGCGATATTACATCATGGCAGGCACCATGCTGGGAGCTGTGCGCCACAAAGGATTCATCCCCTGGGATGATGATTTGGATATCGGAATGCCAAGAGCTGATTATGACTTACTAATGGCTAGTGCCAAAGAATGGTTACCGGAACCTTACGAAGCGGTATGCGCTGAGAATGATAAGGAATATCCTCTTCCGTTCGCAAAGGTGCAGGATGCCAACACAACCTTAATCGAGCGTATGCATCTCAAATATCTGGGAGGTGTATATATTGATATATTTCCACTAGATGGAGTTCCGGAAAGCCGCATGGCGCAAAGAATGCATTTTGCGAAGTATGAGTTCTACAAACGAGTACTTTATCTTATTCATCGCGATCCATACAAACATGGGAAAGGTCCCAGTTCATGGATACCGCTATTATGCAGAAAGTTTTTTACCCTTACCGGAGCACAGGAAAGCATCAGGAAGGTGATGAAGAAATACGATTTCGACCAATGCGCATTAGTCTGCGATTATGATGATGGAATGAAAGGAATCATGTCGAAGGATATCCTGGGCACTCCCACTCCTATCCGGTTTGAAGATGAAGAAGTATGGGGAGTACAGAAATACGACGCTTATCTGTCACAGAAATATGGAGATTACATGACCATACCTAAACAAAGTGGACAAAGACAACATAATTTCCATTATTTAGACTTGAATAAACCTTATCGGAATTTTGAAGTCTAATTATAATCACATAAAGGTAAGAAGAAGAAATGAGAATAGGTTTTGACGGAAAACGTGCAGTACAGAATTTCACCGGTCTGGGTAATTATAGCCGCTATATAGTGGATATCCTATGCCAATTCTATCCGGAGAATGAATATGTGCTGTATGCCCCCAAGAAACGGGAAAACAAGAGGCTGGACAAATTAACGAAGCAGTATCAGCAACTACAGCTTTCTTATCCCACTACTTCTTCCTGGAAAAAGTTAAGTTCATTGTGGCGAGTATGGGGCGTTACCCAACAACTGGAAAAAGAAAAAATCGATATATTCCACGGACTTAGTAATGAGTTGCCCCTGAATATACATCAAAGCGAGGTAAAAAGTATTGTAACGATTCACGATCTGATCTTTCTGCGCTATCCGCAGTATTACCATTCGATCGACAGGAAAATATACACATACAAATTCCGTAAAGCTTGCGAAAATACCGATAAAATCATTGCTATCAGCGAATGTACCAAGCGTGATATTATTGAGTATTTCAGGATTCCCGCCGATAAGATAGAAGTTGTTTATCAGGGATGTGATCCTTCATTCATGCATCCTGTAGCAGCAGAGAAGAAAAAAGAAATCCGGGCTAAATATCAGCTACCGGATCACTATATCCTTAACGTAGGAAGTATTGAAGAACGCAAAAACGCCCTTTCAGCGGTGCAGGCACTAACGATGCTTCCTGAACAGATTCATCTCGTCATTGTAGGACGCCACACGGAATATACTGATAAGATTGAACGTTTCATTAAGGAGAATAAGCTAGAAGAAAGGGTACATATCATCAGCAATGTTCCTTTTGATGATCTGCCGGCTTTTTATCAGTTAGCAGAAATTTTTGTATACCCTTCCCGTTTCGAAGGTTTTGGTATTCCCATTATAGAAGCTCTATACTCCGGTATTCCGGTAGTGGCCGCGACTGGATCTTGCCTGGAAGAAGCCGGAGGTCCCGACTCTATCTATGTACATCCTGACGATATCAAAGGAATGGCCGATGCTTTCAAACAGATATACTCCGATACTGAAAGAAAAAAGGAGATGATTGAAAAGGGGCAAAAATTTGCCAAAAGATTCTCTGAAGAAAAGCAAGCGGAAGAAATCTTAAACATCTACAAGAAACTAATGAAATGAACGTACTTAAACATACAATAAAGAAATTTATATATGGCACTCTCCCATATTATTTCATGAAAGGATATAAGCCTGGCTCTCCTTATCTGAAATACTATGAATATATTAAAGAACATGGATATTCAAGACACCTGTATGAATTCAAGGATGAATACGCCAATATGCCTGTTGATGTACAGAAAGATGAGGAAAAAGGCTTATACTATGTTCAAAAAGAAAAGAAGCGACTCTATTTCAGAAAAAGCACTCCAGCCAAGAAAATTCAAAAATATTATAGGGCTTTGAGTATGGAACAAGACAGGCGCTCACCGCACCATTACTTCAACAGCGTTAAAGAAGTGACAGGGAAAGTATTTGTGGATGTCGGTTGTGCCGAAGGCTATTCATCATTGGAAATTATCGAAGAAGCCAAACATGTTTATTTGTTTGAGCAGGACGAGCAATGGTTGGAAGCCATCAGAGCTACCTTCGAACCATGGCAGGATAAAGTGACGATTGTCCAGAAGTATGTGAGTGACCATAATTCTTCGAGAGAGCAAACACTAGATGATTTCTTCAACAACCAGACGAATGAACATCTATTTCTTAAAATGGATATAGAAGGAGCCGAACGGCACGCATTGGCCGGATGCAATAACTTATTCCAGAATTGCCAGAAGCTGGATTTTGCCATTTGCACATACCACTTGCGTGATGACGAAGAAGTTATCTCTGCATTTCTGGACAAACATAACTGCACATATATTAATCAAAAAGGTTTTTTCAGGCATAAAATCCGCAGTGTAGTGATGCGCGGAAGTAAGAAGTAATCATTGATAATCAGCAGAAAGCAATTCACAATAATCATACTTGCACAGGTATGTATCATAGATATGCTTTTCCTTTTTCAATAAGAAACGTGAGATATGCGGTTCCCAAGAAAAGAATTTACGTACGGAACGGTATAAACGGAAGAATAAAATCAGGGATACAATATGCTTTTCTTTCTCTTTCCGTGCCGCACGACGATAAATATAATGAGTAAAAAACTGATCGCTGTAACGAAGGGCCAGACTGACCGTAGATTCGACGTCCCATCCACGCAAAGAAGCATATTCTGTCATGATGTAAGTCAGTACCTCACGCGAAATACACAAACGGCACATATTACGGCATACCATATCACAATCAATATCCGATAGCAACTGCATGCGATTCACGTCGACCAGAGAGAAACTGTATTCATTCGTTTCATTCTGATGAATCAGTATATTACCGGGAGAATAGTCCAAATGGAGAATACCTGCCTGATGCAAAGCAGCAGTGTAGCGCGCAAAAGCAGAAAGTTTATCTTCATTTCCCTCTACTTTCCCATCCATCAGGGAACGGACAGTTTCGCCACCATCATAACAACAAATATAATAGCTATGTGAAAGAAGACCATTCTGAAATTGTTCAATCATAGCCACTGGCTCCGGAGTGTCAAAACCATGCTGTTGGATCTCCATAGAATAAATATAGGAACGTTCTGCTTTTGATTGCCGGAAAAACGAATATACAACGCGATTGATGATGTGAGGCTTCTTAAAGCTCTTCACCACAACATCAATACTGCCCAAGCCAATTCGTTTTAAAACATTACGACCATCATACACCACATCTCTTTCTTTCTGGAAGGACCTTGGAATTTCTTCTATCTCCTTCTGCAAATGTGCGTACTTGGGATTTACAATCACTCTCATTACACTCTCCTATATAATACTAATTACAAAGATTGAGCAAAGATAAAGAAATTAGGCCATATTCCGACTATATTTTTCTCTTTTCTCACAAAGATTGGCTAACTCTCTCTACATATAAGTCCTGTTACGAACCGCTTTAGTCATTTTTTCTTTTTTCTTTTCATTTATATTTAGACATAAATGCTTTTTTTTAGTTATGTTTGCACGATAAAAAGCATAAGGAAGTTTAAGCATGAAACCAATCAAAAGAATTCTAATTATTCGATTTAGACAAATAGGCGACTCAATTCTGGCTGTTGCATTGTGCAGCACGCTGAAAAAAAGTTTTCCCGATGCAGAGATACACTTCGTGCTTAATAAAAATATTGCTCCACTCTATGAGGGGCATCCGGATATAGATAAAGTCATTACATTTGACAAGAATGAGAATAAACCATTCACTGCTTATATAAAAAAAGTATGGCAGGTAATGCATAAAAACAGATACGATGTAATCATCGATATGCGCTCTACTATCCGGACCCTTTTTTTCTCTCTTTTTTCATTAAGAACTCCTTTCCGGATAGGACGCATTAAAGGATATACACATTTCCTACTGAACTACCGGACAGACACTTACAGTAAGAATCTGACAACTGACATGGTACAACGCAATCTATTGCTTGCAGCACCATTAGAAAAGATCAGACCTATTCAATACACAAAAGAATTCAAGTTATATCTGACTGACCGGGAAAAAGAAGATTTCCGATATTATATGGAAAAGGAAGGGATTGATTTTGCACGCCCTGTATTATTAATAGGAGTCACAACCAAACTCATCCATAAAAAATGGAATACGGAGTTCATGGTAGCCACACTGAAAAGAATATTAGAGGAATACAAGGACATACAAATGATCTTCAACTACGCGCCGGGGTACGAAGAAGAAGATGCCAGAAATATCTACAAGGAATTAGGATGTCCGGAACGTATCAAGATCGATATACAAGCTTCTTCATTACGACAACTGGCAGCACTTTGTGCCAACTGTTCATTTTACTTCGGGAACGAAGGAGGAGCCAGACACATCGCCCAAGCTCTTGGAGTTCCTTCATTTGCCATTTATTCACCAAGTGCGTCAAAGTCAATGTGGTTACCCGCCAATTCCGTACTCGCCGAAGGAATTAGTCCTGACGACATTCTTCCACCGGAACAACAGGCGACATTACCCTATGAGGAGCGTTTTGCATTAATTACTCCCGAAAAGGTATACGAGCAATTGATTCCAATACTAAGGCAATTGAGCTAACTCCCGATATAAATCAAGGTAGGCTTGTATATGCTTCTCGTAACTGAATGAAGCGGCATGTTCCTTGATTTTCTCCAAGCGTTCCTTATCTTTATAAAAATCAGGTAGATGCTCCCGGATACTTTCCACCATAAATTCTGTATCCAAATGTTCCCACATGATAGCGTGTCCATTACAAACTTCCGGCAAACTAGTGCGATTAGCAGCAAATACAGCCTTCCCAAATTGCATAGCTTCCACCACCGGCAATCCAAAGCCCTCTCCCTCACTAGGAAACAGGAATGCCTCACAGTTCCGATATAACCAGATCTTCTCGCTTTGAGAAATAACATCCGTCAAAAAGACATTAGTGAGCTGATTCTCACGGATCAGATTGCGCACTTCTTCAGCATAAGCAAAATGAGCATCGCCACAAATATATAGATCATATTCCGGGAAATAACGCATTACGTCAACCAAGAGATGGAAGTTCTTTTTTCTACGGATTTGTCCAATCGTAAAAAAGAAAGGACGCCCTGTAGCAAACGACGGCTTTATTCCTTCCAATGTATCGATTCTCTCCACTCCATTATAGATGACCCGGATCTCCTTCCCTTTCAAATCTACATGCTGCCGAATGACATCTGCCACATAATGAGAGATCGTAGTCACGACCGCTGCTTTATTGACCTTATTCTGCATCCGGCGAAGATACATTTTCGCCTTCCAGGGCTTTTTCTCTGTTAAGAAATTAAAGTCGTGTATAGTAAAGATAAACTTTGTACCACCGGCAATACGCAACATCTTGCGCTGTTGATTCACCGCATGCCATACATCTACCTTGGGAAGGGTAAAAGGAAAAAACTTATTGATACGACGTACCGGAACAGAGGTCACATTCGGACCAAATTCCTGCATATATTTCTGCCGCAATAAATATACAAAATGAAGATCATCTACCGGCATAGACGAAAAGGCGGTTGCATAGTTGGCCGCAATCTGCCCGAAGCCGGCTGTGAGACTACCATAATTCGTAAGATCTATCAGTACCTTTTTCTTTCGTTGTATCTCTTTCATCATTATTTGATTCTACGCTCTTTCGGCTCAATAAACAGCTAATTTGAACTTCAGCAAGGATTAATCTACAAGCCCTTCTATTTTCGCAATGACCTGCTCCGGCTTTATATCCCTCAAACAGGCATAATCACCTCGCCAGCAAGGCTTCTGACCATATACAGAACAGGGACGGCATGACAAATCGAGTTGCACGGTATTGACCGGCAATTGTTTCCAGCCCATAAAACCGGCATAAGGATGGGTGGCTCCCCAAATAGAGACAACCGGAATATTGACCAGGGATGCCAAATGCATATTGGCAGAATCCATTGAAAGCATCACGTCCAGATGGCTCATCAGATTCAGTTCGGTACGCATATTCAGTTTACCGATCATTGAAACGACAGAAGGATATTTAGCAATCCATGCATCAAATACGTCCTGCTCGCTTTTACCGCCTCCAAAGAGGAAAACCTTTACTTTGGGATTGGCAGCAAAATATGCTATAACTTGCTCCTGCAGTTCTAACGGATAAATCTTACCTGCATGTTTGGCAAAAGGAGCTATACCAATCCACTTTTGATCTTCTTTAGGCCCTGTGACTGGTTCTATTTCCGCAAAGTTTCCTTTTCCTTCGCCATAAATAGAAGAGAAATTTAATAGTACCGGTAAACCTAGCTTCTCAAGTACATCGGCATAACGACGAAAAGAACTCTTCTGATTTTCCATCACCTTATCATGACGGCGAACCAGCTTCTTTTTGCCTGCCCTTCCTTTACAAATGGAAGCTACCGGTTTATTGGCAAGACGGAATCGCAAACATAAATACTTAGAACGAAGTACATGATGAAAATCAGCAATGTAATCAAAATGCATCGCTTTCAATTCCGAATAAAGGCTATTCAAGCCCCAAAGCCCCTTGTGCTTGCCTGTTAAATCAGCTCCGACAAAACCCACATTGGCAGGCAACCCCTGAAAGAGTGGCTGCCATACAGCACGACTTAACACTGTTATTTCATGCTGCGGGTATTGCACAGCCAGCGAATGTATTACCGGGATTGTCATGGCTACATCGCCAAGAGCTGAAAAACGAATAATGAGAATACGCGCCATTCGTTATTTTTTCGCATAAAGCACCGGATTTAATGCCGGGTCATTATACATCTTCATCTGTTTATATACTTTCATATATTTTCTTCCGGCTTCGATATCAGCCAACAGCTGTTCAATAGCCGTAGAAAGGTCTTTGCGTTGTTCCAGCAGGATATTCAACCTAGTCTGGCATTGAGCACGGTGTTCCTCGGTAGTGTCCGTACGTTCCACCTCCTGCTGCATGTGGTAAATTTTCAATGCAAGAATTGACAAGCGGTCAATTGCCCATGCAGGGCTTTCCGTATTGATCGTTGCGTCAGAGAGAGGTTTCACCTCTTTGTATTTGTCTAAAAAGTAGCTATCAATTAATTCCACCAGGTCTGTACGATCCTGATTTGATTTATCAATTCTTCTTTTCAAGGCCAATGCTTCTACCGGATCAATCTGCGGGTCACGGATAATATCCTCAAAATGCCATTGCACAGCATCAATCCAGTTCTTTAGATATAAATAATACTCAATAGTTTTCAACTCGTAAGGATTGTTCATCGGAGCATCCACACTATCCGTTACATGGTAATCTGTTGTCGATTTCCAAAAAATCTCGTTGCAAAGGTTACTAAATGTCATAATCTTAACTAGCTAATAGATATATAATAGGGCAAATCTATGTAATATTTTTCAGACAAGCAACCGTTTCTTACTTTTTTATTTGTTACCTTTGTGGATATAAAAGATGAATTGTATATGAAAATTATTATCGACAATAAAATACCTTATATAAAAGAAGCGGTACAGAGAATAGCCGATGAGGTAGTTTATGCACCGGGGAAAGATTTCACTCCGGAGCTCGTACGGGATGCGGATGCACTTATTGTCCGTACCCGCACACATTGCAACCGGGATTTATTGGAAGGTAGTCGAGTGAAATTCATAGCGACGGCAACCATAGGTTTCGACCATATTGATACGGAGTATTGCAAACAGGCCGGTATCGAATGGACGAATGCACCGGGATGTAATTCGGCTTCTGTCGCCCAATATATACAGTCATCGCTTCTTGTATGGAAGTCCGTCAGGAATAAAAGACTGAATGAACTGACGATTGGAATCATAGGAGTAGGAAATGTCGGGAGTAAAGTAGCTAAAGTTGCCCAGGATTTTGGCATGCGTGTTTTATTGAATGATTTGCCACGGGAAGAAAAAGAAGGTGCAGAACGATTCTCTTCACTGGAGAAAATAGCGGAAGAGTGTGACATCATCACTTTTCACGTACCTTTATATAAGGAAGGAAAGTATAAAACGTTCCACTTGGCGGATGAAGTTTTCTTTCAGTCACTCAAACGGAAACCTGTTATCATCAATACCTCACGGGGAGAAGTCATCCAGACTGATGCTCTTTTAAAAGCCTTGAACAGCCGGATGATTTCGGATGCCATCATTGACGTATGGGAGCATGAACCGGAAATCAACCGTGATCTACTGGAAAAGACATTTATCGGAACTCCTCACATTGCAGGTTACTCTGCAGATGGAAAAGCAAACGCCACACGTATGTCATTGGATGCCATCTGCAATTTTTTCCAAATAAAAGGGGATTATGAAATTAACGCACCCGCACTTGTCTCCCCCATTATTCATGCAAAAAACCACGAAGAAGCAGTCCTCCAAATGTATAATCCAACCGAAGACAGCAACCGGCTAAAAAATCAACCGGAGCTATTCGAAACCCTACGCGGAGATTATCCTTTGCGGAGAGAAGAGAAAGCATACATTATTAAGTATTAGGTATTAAGTTTCAAGTAAGTATCAGACATTAATCGCATCGACTGAAAAATTTAATAAAATTCTGTCAAAGGATTATCTGTACGACGTAATACTTAATACCTGATACTTAATTCTTATTATTTAATACCTGTTCTATGATTTGCGGGAAGTGTTCATATTCCAAAGCATGCACCTTCTTAGCTACATCATCCGGAGAATCAGTCGAAAGAACAGGGCAAGTAGCTTGAAAAATCGTATTTCCTTCGTCGTAATGCTCATTTATATAATGTATAGTAATGCCGCTTTCTTTCTCACCGGCAGCCACTACCGCTTCATGAACCCGGTCACCATACATCCCCTTGCCTCCAAACTTCGGCAGAAGAGCAGGATGTATATTTATAATTTTATCGGGATAAGCATGCAAAAGTAAATCAGGCACACGAACCAGAAAGCCAGCCAGCACGACAAAATCAATGCGGTACTCCTGCAAAATAGCCAAAATTTCATCTCCGGCTATCCAATCCTCCTTTGGAAACACGTTAGAAGGCACTCCCAAGCGATGCGCACGTTCCAAAACATAGGCGTCACTTTTATTAGAAAGCACCAACGAAACCTGAACGGAATCGTTTTTTTGGAAATACCGGATAATATTCTCGGCATTTGAACCGGAACCGGAAGCGAAAATTGCGATGTTTTTCTTCATAACTCTCAAATTCGATGCACAAAACAGTGAAAAATGTGCAAAACATTGCATTTATTTAGTCAAATATTTGCGCAAAACGATAAATATTCATTCCTTTGCACCGCAAATTTAAAGAAATAAAACTAATTATTAATTAAAAACTTAAAGTTATGTCTGAAATTGCATCAAGAGTAAAAGCGATTATCGTTGATAAATTAGGCGTAGAAGAATCAGAAGTTACTAACGAAGCAAGCTTCACTAACGACCTGGGAGCAGATTCTCTTGACACTGTAGAACTTATCATGGAATTCGAAAAAGAATTCGGTATCTCTATTCCTGATGACCAAGCAGAAAAGATTGGTACTGTAGGTGATGCTGTATCTTATATCGAAGAACACGCTAAGTAATTCGATTTCATCAATATGGAATTAAAAAGAGTGGTAGTAACAGGCCTTGGCGCCATTACTCCCGTTGGCAACAGCGTTCCCGAATTTTGGGAAAACATTGTGAACGGGGTTAGTGGAGCAGGGCCTATTACTCATTTTGATGCGTCGTTATTCAAGACCCAATTCGCATGCGAAGTGAAAGACTTCGATGCAACGAAATACATAGACCGCAAAGAAGCAAGAAAGATGGACCTGTATACTCAATATGCCATCGCTGTTGCTAAAGAAGCGGTGAGTGATTCCGGTCTTGACGTCGAGAAAGAAGACTTGAACAAAATCGGTGTTATTTTCGGCGCCGGTATTGGTGGTATACATACATTTGAAGAAGAGGTAGGCAACTACTACACTCGTCAGGAAATGGGTCCGAAGTTTAATCCGTTCTTCATTCCAAAGATGATTTCGGATATTGCAGCCGGACAGATTTCTATCATGTATGGTTTCCATGGTCCTAACTACGCGACTTGTTCAGCATGTGCTACTTCAACCAACGCTATTGCAGATGCCTTCAACCTGATTCGTTTGGGTAAAGCAAATGTAATTGTATCCGGTGGTTCCGAAGCAGCAATCTTCCCGGCAGGTGTAGGCGGTTTCAACGCTATGCACGCCTTGTCAACACGCAACGACGAAGCTTCTAAAGCTTCACGTCCGTTTAGCGCAAGCCGCGATGGTTTCGTTATGGGCGAAGGTGGCGGTTGCTTGATTCTGGAAGAACTGGAACACGCTAAAGCTCGTGGTGCAAAAATCTATGCAGAAGTTGCCGGTGTAGGTATGTCTGCAGATGCACATCACTTGACTGCTTCTCATCCGGAAGGTCTGGGAGCGAAACTGGTGATGATGAATGCACTGGAAGATGCGGAAATGGATCCGAAAGAAGTAGACTATATCAATGTACACGGTACATCTACTCCGGTTGGTGATATTTCAGAAGCAAAAGCAATCAAGGAAGTATTCGGTGATCATGCGTTCGAGTTGAACATCAGTTCAACCAAATCAATGACAGGTCACTTGCTGGGAGCTGCCGGTGCGGTAGAATCTATTGCAAGCATCCTTGCCATTAAGAACGGCATTGTTCCTCCGACTATCAACCACGAAGAAGGTGACGACGACGAGAACATCGACTACAACCTTAATTTCACGTTCAATAAAGCACAGAAACGCGAAGTTAATGTTGCCTTGTCCAATACATTTGGATTTGGTGGTCACAATGCGTGCGTTATCTTCAAGAAATACGCAGAGTAATATCGTGTTACGTAACGAAATAGATAAGATAAGGCTCTTGTTCCGCAAGGATAGAGAGTCTTATCTTTGTTTTTACCGGATACTTGGGTTCTACCCGCGCAATATCCAGCTTTATGAGCAGGCTCTCCTGCACAAATCGACTTCTGTCCGCTCCGACAAGGGACGTCCCCTCAACAATGAACGGCTGGAGTTTTTAGGTGACGCCATCCTCGACGCCATTGTGGGAGATATTGTCTACAAACGTTTCGAAGGGAAACGGGAAGGTTTCCTAACCAATACACGTTCCAAGATTGTACAACGGGAGACGTTGAACAAGTTGGCCGTTGAAATCGGCCTGGATAAGCTCATCAAGTATTCTACCCGCTCTTCTTCTCACAACAGCTACATGTACGGAAATGCTTTTGAAGCGTTTATCGGAGCTATTTATCTGGATCAGGGATATGAACGTTGCAAACAGTTTATGGAACAACGGATCATTAACCGTTATATCGATCTGGATAAAATATCCCGAAAAGAGGTTAACTTCAAATCCAAGCTTATCGAATGGAGCCAAAAGAACAAAATGGAGGTTTCCTTTGAATTAATCGAGCAGTTTCTCGACCATGACAGCAACCCTGTATTCCAAACTGAAGTACGCATTGAAGGACTTCCGGCAGGAACAGGTACGGGGTATTCCAAGAAGGAGTCTCAACAGAATGCCGCCCAGATGGCTATAAAGAAGGTAAAGGAACCGACATTTATGTCAACCATCGAAGAGATTAAAATACAACATTCGGCAACTGCTACTGAAATGGAAACAGAAATGGAAATTGAATTTGCGACTGATTCTGAGACTGAATTGGCAACCGGGCTTGAGAATGAACCCGAAACCGAACTGAATGCAAATCCCGAGATAGAACCGGAAAATGTTCCAGAAAAAAACATCCTCGTCAATGAGATTTCCACAGTGCAGCAGGGCACAGAAGCTCTGGAAACTAACCAAAGCAAATCCCCATGCGACGACCCTGAATCACCAAATCGTGATCTTCAGTAACCAATTTCAGTTTTCCTGCAACTTCTTCAAGAAGAATAGATGCTATATCGTCTCCTTGTAAAGTCACCATACGCCCGAATTGGCCATTGGCTATCAATTCTGTTGCATGCCCGCCCATGCGGGTAGAAAGATTGCGGTCGAAAGGAGTAGGCGAACCACCACGCTGGATATACCCCAGAACTGTTTCGCGGGTTTCTATACCGGTTTCATATTCAATTTCCTGTGCGATATATTCAGCAGCACGTTTACGCCCGTCAGTCTGAATTCCTTCCGCTACCACTACAATAGAATAGGGTTTGCCTTTCTTTAGTCTTTCCAGAATCGTATTGCCGATATTCTTAATGTTATAAGCGATTTCAGGAACGAGAATCACATCCCCTCCTCCTGCCATACCAGAATACAAAGCAATCCAACCGGCTTTATGTCCCATCACTTCAATCACCATCACTCTTTTGTGAGAGCTTGCGGTGGAATGTAGACGGTCGATGGCATCAGTAGCAATACTTACCGCCGAGTCGAAACCAAAAGAGATGTCCGTGCCCCAAATATCATTATCAATGGTTTTAGGAACAGATACGATGTTAACTCCCATTGCAGCAAACTTGGCTGCAGTCTTCTGCGTCCCATTTCCACCGATACAAACGACACAATCCAGTCCAATTTCATGGATATTCTGAAGAATTAAAGACGGTTTGTCAACATCCGAAACAACGCCTCCTTTTTTGAAAGGCTTCTCACGAGAGGTTCCTAGCATCGTTCCACCCAAATTCAGCAGACCGGAAAGCGACTTGTCTGTAATAGATTCGACATCTTTAGTCAGCAAGCCCTGAAAACCGCTGTGAATGCCTATCACTTCCATCCCATAATAATTGATGGCAGTTTTGCACACGCCACGAATGGTGGCATTGATACCGGGACAGTCCCCGCCGGATGTTAAGATTCCAATTCTCATTGTCGCATTTTTTAGTCTAAAACTCGGGTATTCTATGAAAGTCGTCAATTTTTAACGATTATTTCCGTCGTAAAGATAGAAAAAAAAGATAAATAAGTTACTTTTGCACGACTAAACATTATTATGTTAAAGCAGAAATGAATATTACAAAAATTATTAGTAAGACTTTCGATTCCCGTTTAAAACAGATAGACCTATATGCTAGTCAGGCTAGTGAGATACAACATCGTGTGTTAAGTCGCTTAATACATCAGGCCGCTCAGACTGAATGGGGAAGAAAGTACGATTACTCCTCTATCCGTAACTATGAAGATTTCCGTAAACGTGTTCCTATCCAGACATACGAAGAAATCAAACCTTATGTAGAACGTTTGCGAGCCGGGGAACAGAATCTGCTTTGGCCATCGGAGATACGCTGGTTTGCAAAATCCTCCGGAACGACTAATGATAAAAGTAAATTCCTTCCTGTCAGCAAGGAAGCGCTGGAAGACATTCATTACAGAGGAGGAAAAGACGCGGCAGCTCTTTATTTCCGCATCAATCCGGATAGCCATTTTTTCTCCGGCAAGGGACTGATTCTAGGAGGAAGCCATAGCCCGAACCTCAATTCCAATCATAGTTTAGTAGGAGATTTATCCGCTATTCTGATTCAGAATGTAAATCCGCTTATCAATTTCATTCGTGTACCCAGCAAGAAAATTGCGTTGATGAGCGAATGGGAAACCAAGATAGAAGCAATCGCCAACAGTACTATTCCGGTAAATGTGACAAGCCTGTCCGGTGTACCGTCGTGGATGTTGGTACTTATCAAACGTGTTCTTGAAAAGACAGGAAAGCAGGCACTAGAAGAAGTATGGTCTAACCTGGAAGTCTTCTTCCACGGTGGAGTGGCTTTCACACCGTATCGTGAGCAATATAAACAGGTGATTACAACACCTAAAATGCATTATGTAGAGACCTACAATGCTTCGGAAGGATATTTCGGAACCCAGAACGACCTTTCCGATCCTGCCATGTTATTAATGATCGACTATGGAATTTTCTACGAATTTGTTCCATTGGAGGAAGTTGGAAAAGAAAATCCACGGGCTTATTGTCTTGAAGAAGTCGAGCTTAACAAGAACTATGCAATGGTTATTTCTACTTCTTGTGGTTTATGGAGATACATGATTGGGGATACAGTGAAGTTTACCAGCAAGAATCCCTATAAGTTTGTCATCACAGGAAGAACGAAGCATTTCATCAACGCATTTGGTGAAGAGTTGATTGTCGATAACGCTGAAAAAGGATTGGCGAAGGCTTGTGCCGAAACCGGAGCACAAGTTAGCGAATACACCGCGGCACCTGTGTTTATGGATGAGAATGCCAAATGCCGGCACCAGTGGTTAATAGAGTTCGCTAAGATGCCGGATTCAATAGAAAAATTTGCAGCGATACTTGATGCCACACTGAAGGAGGTTAACTCCGATTATGAGGCGAAACGATGGAAAGACATAGCTTTGCAACCATTAGAAGTGATCGTTGCCCGTGAGGGATTATTCCATGATTGGCTGGCACAGAAAGGAAAGCTGGGAGGACAACACAAAGTCCCCAGATTAAGCAATACGCGCGAATATATAGAAACAATGTTAGCGCTGAATGACAGCATTCCTTCGGAAGAATAACCATACATAAAATGATTTCCTATAGGTTAGAAAAGTCAATATAGGGCGTAATCCGCCATTCCCAAGGTAAGAAACTACAGTTCCCAGGCAGGAAACTGTAGTTTCCAAAGCGGGACACTGCAATTTCCAAGGCAGGACACTACAGTTTCCATGTAGGGAAAGCGGAGTCTTTTCATAGACTTTAATGAAAACAGCATAGACTTTTCTTCAGTAATATATTGTGTTGCAGATACTTTATCTGCAACCTATCTGCAACAGGTATCTGCAACGCCATAACAATCTGTTTATTAATAGACTATCTTCATTTTGTTGCAGATGGCAGATGTTTTATACTTTTCAACTTTATAGAGGGGTTGGGCTTTGGTACTTCCTCGTCAGAGAATGATCATCTTCCCTCATGTAAAATTACCGGGCGTTGACTATTATCCCTCCTCCCAATAATAAGCCATCTTTATAGAATGCAGCAGCTTGTCCCGGAGCAATGGCGGCTAAAGGCTCATGAAGTTGCACATGCAGTAGATGATCTGGTGTAATGGTAATCGTAGCATGGTTTTCCTGTTTGCGATACCGTATTTTCACAATGATGTCAGAATGCCCTAAAGTACGCTCCTGATTGACAAGATTCCAGTCTTTCAACCACATTTCTGTT
Source organism: Bacteroides sp. OF03-11BH (assembly GCF_003604005.1). Classification (NCBI taxonomy): domain Bacteria; kingdom Pseudomonadati; phylum Bacteroidota; class Bacteroidia; order Bacteroidales; family Bacteroidaceae; genus Bacteroides; species Bacteroides sp. OF03-11BH. The sequence goes on from NZ_QTMW01000014.1 coordinate 21,902, forward strand.
TTCTCCAGAGCTGAAAGAGAAGCTAATACGACTTCGTTCTTTTCAGGATTAATCTCTTTCACAAATACGGGACGGTTCAAATGAATGCCCAAGCCACGTCTCTGTCCAATGGTATAAAAAGGATAACCCTCATGCCAGGCAATAAAATCTCCCTTTTCATCGACAAACCTTCCTCGTTTCACTTTATTGAGTCCTGCCTGATTGCTTCCAACCAATGCTTGCCAATCTCCAACCAATGCTTGATTCTCCCCCATCATCTGCTCTTCTTCTGCCAATGCCTCACTATTTTGAGCCAACCAGTTTTTCAGAAAAGTCCGATAGTCCATTGGGCAAAAACAAACGCCTATACTATCCTTTTTAGTTGCCACCTTCCGGAACCCATGTTCCGCAGCCCAGGCACGGGCTTCCACTTTCGTAATATTCCCCATCGGCAACAGCATCCTGCAAAGAATATCTTGTTTCAATCCCCATAGAAAGAAGGTTTGATCCTTATCCGAGTCGGCAGCGTATGTTATATAAAAGGTGTTATTTAGTTGTATATTCTGCGCATAGTGCCCGGTAGCGATATAAAAAACACCCATTTCATCGGCAATTTTAGCAAGCAGAGGCCATTTCAGGTAATTATTGCATAATGTGCAAGGGACCGGAGTCCGTCCTGCCAGATACTCCTGCACAAAATAGTCAATAATCTGCTTATTGAATATTTCACGGGCATCGTATGTTATATGCCGTATTCCTAAACGTTCTGCCAGATTACGGGCATCTTCCAGATACTCTGTCGAGCCATTCAATTCATAAAAACGAAAGGTTACTCCGATCACTTCATAACCGGCTTCCAGCAATCGCATAGCAGCAACAGAACTATCTGTACCGCCGCTCATTCCAAGCAATACTCGTTTGTTTTCCTCCATCATGCTGCAAAATTAAGTATTTTCCCGTATCTTTGTCTGTTAAAGCCTAAAAGAGAATGAAAGAGAGACCAACTAACGGACAAGTTATAATCGTTTTCACAGAACATCCGATACTCGGCATATTGCTGATTCCCTATATTGCGGAAAGGCTGGACGATGGTACCTTGCAATTGGTAGAACAAGCATTTCACGCCTCTCCCGAAGCTATGAGCAAGATGAGTGAGGCAGAAAGACAAGCTATTCATATCGCCTCTTATTATACGGAGAAGCATCTAATGAGTGTCTACTCCCGCGAAAAAACAGTATCGCGTTTTTTACATAAATTATCCGAAGATCCGGAACGAATAAAGAATGATATCCGTCCATCTATCGAAAAGAAACTGTTGGAAATGCTGGTACTGATACGGGACAACGGACTGCCTTTTTATCAGAAACAAGCCGGCAGTAAAATACTATACGCCCATCATGCCTATCACATAAATCCTCATAATGCAGAAATTCGTGTAACGTTTCATGTTGACAATAAAACGTTTCGTTATCAGTTGCAGTGCTATTATGAAGGACAGCCATTCTCTTTAAGTGAGTTGAAACCTGTGGTTGTACTGACATCCGCACCAGCCACGCTATTATTGGGAATGGAGCTATACTTCTTTCCGCACATTGAAAGCGCACGCATCTTACCTTTTACAAAGAAAAGATCAATCAGCGTAGACGCTTCCCAAATTGAAAAATACATAGATAACATTGTTATCCCGATTGCTCGTTATCATGAAATCGAGACTCACGGTTTGAGTATAATGGAAGAGAAATGCCCCTGTGAAGCAATTCTCTCATTCGAAGATACCACGTACAACGGACAAGCATTGCAGCTTGGTTTCCGTTATGGAGATCAGACATTTACATCGGATAGTGCCCTTGAAATGAAAAAAATCATTTATCGGAAAACATCCGGTGAAATCTTCTTTTTTCGCCGGAACATTACTGCTGAAGAACAAGTCGTTCAGCTCTTAACGGATGCAGGCCTGCGACAACTCAATAATACACATTTCAGCCTATCCCCTGAAGCTCCGGAGAAAACGATCGTCGAATGGATCAACAGCCATCGGGAGATGTTGCAGCAGTCCTTCCATCTCACCAGCAATATGGGAAACACACCTTATTGCCTGGACGAGATACGCATCGAGCAAAGTTGTGACGATGAGGTCGACTGGTTTGAATTGCACATCACCGTTGTTATCGGCAATCTGCGTATTCCTTTTTCACGCTTCCGCAAACATATCCTGGAGGAAAAGAGAGAATATCTGTTACCTGATGGCCGCATGATTCTCCTGCCAGAGGAATGGTTCAGCAAATATGCGAATTTACTAGAGATGGGAATTCAAACGGAAAAAGGAATCCGCTTGAAACATACATTTGTAGGTGCCGCACAGACCGCCTTAGGTGAAGAGGAATTAAAGAAATTTCCGGTGAAGCAACAGATACAAAATGTTGCCGTACCCAAAAACCTCAAAGCAACATTACGTCCCTATCAGCAGAAAGGATTCTCATGGATGGTACACTTGCATAAACAAGGATTTGGCGGATGCCTGGCAGATGACATGGGGCTTGGGAAGACACTCCAAACTCTTACTCTATTACAATATATATATAAACCATCTACCCCCAGACAACCGGCTACCCTGATCGTTGTCCCCACATCGCTACTTCATAACTGGCGACGGGAAGCCAAACGCTTTACAGCTCTCTCGATGACGGAATACAACAACACCGTGTCTATAGACAAGGAACAACCGGAAAAATTCTTCGGTCATTTTCACTTGATCTTTACGACCTATGGCATGATGAGGAATAACATTGATATACTCTGTTCATACTGTTTCGAATACATCGTGCTCGATGAAAGCCAGAATATCAAAAATAGCGAATCGCTCACCTTCCGGTCAGCCATTCGACTACAAAGTAAACACCGGCTTGTACTTACTGGCACTCCCATCGAAAACTCATTAAAAGACCTGTGGGCTCAATTTCACTTTATACAACCAGACTTACTGGGTACGGAAAATGCTTTCCAAAAGCAGTTTATAATGCCGATTCGTCAGGGGAATGCCCGTGCAAAAGTATTATTGCAACAACTGACAGCCCCATTTATCCTCCGTAGAAGCAAGAAAGAGGTAGCTCCGGAACTTCCGGCACTTACCGAAGAGACCATCTACTGCGACATGACTGAAGAGCAGAATACTTGTTACGAACAGGAGAAAAACAGCCTGCGCAACATCCTTCTTCAGCATCCTCAAAGTACCGACAGGCTTCATTCGTTTAGTGTATTAAATGGCATCTTACGTTTACGACAACTATCTTGCCACCCGCAACTTATCCTTCCCGACTATACCGGAACATCCGGAAAAACGGCACAGATAATCGAAACATTCGATACGCTACAGAGCGAAGGCCACAAAGTTTTAATTTTCTCCTCATTCGTCAGACATCTGGAGGTGCTCGCCGAAGCTTTCCACGAACGGGGTTGGAAATATGCCTTATTAACAGGATCGACCAACAACCGTCCTTCCGAAATCGCCTATTTCACCGATCAAAAAGACGTCCAGGCATTCCTGATTTCACTAAAAGCAGGAGGCGTGGGACTTAATCTGACTCAAGCCGACTATGTATTTATCATAGACCCCTGGTGGAATCCTGCCGCCGAATCGCAGGCGATCGCCCGCGCCCATCGTATCGGGCAGGACAAGCAAGTAATTGCTTACCGCTTCATTACCCAAAACAGTATCGAAGAAAAGATTCTTCACCTACAAGATGAGAAACGAAAACTAGCGGAAACATTTGTTGCCGATAGTGAGCCATTACCTATATTAAGCAACGAGCAATGGGTAGACCTGCTCTAATAATACATAAAGTCGCAATCTATCACAGAGACGTGTAAAATGTATTATTTCATCGTATTCCTGAATTTTTTTATCCATATACTCTTATTTTATCCGGTTATCTTTGCCATTGTGAAAATTATAAATAACCCGAAATAATAAACGTATGAAAAACAGGAGCATTACCTACCTATTACTATTTGGTATTTGCAGCATGCTATTCGTTCTGCAATCTTGCCAAGAAACGGATGACCTGCGTTCTGAAATTGATTCGCTAAAAAATCGCGTCCAAGTATTGGAAGAAACAGCTAATCAACTGAACACTTCTATCGAAAGTTTACAGTATTTATTAAATGATCCGGTCATCGTGGGTATCACACCTATCGAAAATGGCTATACTGTAGAATTAAGTGACGGAAAAAGTATCACCGTCATGAGTGGAGAAAACGTTAATGCGCTAGTCCCCACTTTATCCGTAGATAACGAAGGATACTGGATTTATAGCACTGATGGAGGCACCACCTACATGCCTCTAAAAGATGCTAATGGCAATAAGATATATGCCATTCCAACCAGTAAGCCGACCGATCCTAACGGGCCGTCCACCCCTATTCAATCTCCTAAACTAAAAGTAGATGCAGAAGGCTATTGGCTAGTTAGCTATGATAATGGAAAAACTTATCAGTATCTGACCAATAATGACGGCAGCAAAATTGAAGCCATTGAAAGTGCCGGAAAAAATTCGATCTTTGACAAGGTAGAATATGATACTACCAGCAAGAAACTAACCATTATATATGGTAGCGATAAGACCATTGAACTTCAAGTGATCGATACATTCTATCTAAAGATAAAAGGTATGGAAAACACTCCTATTTTCCCGTTAAACGAAACACGCCTTTATGAAGTGGAACAACAAGATGTTACAGGAGCGGTGATTAAAGCTCCACAAGGATGGAATGTCGTTTTAAAAGATAATGAACTTTCCATTACTTCACCGAAAGCAAATGATATAGAGAATAAAGAAGAAACAATCAATATTATTATTACTTCTTCTAAAAACTATATCCGCATAATATCTTTCAAAGTACGACTACTGACAACAGGCTACGATGCCAACACATGTGATGTATGGAACAAATTTAACTTAGGACAAGCAGATAATGTACTGCTAGATTTCTCTTATGCTGGTTATAAACATGGTGAAGTCGCACCTCCCGATGTATGGTCTTTAGGTTACACTGTATATAATGTAAAAGATTACGGTGCTATTCCCAATGACGGCAAGTCCGACCGGGAAGCCTTAACCAAAATATTAGCCAAAATAGGCTCAAAAGTGGACAATGCCAAGGCGATAATCTATTTTCCTAAAGGAGAATACATTCTGCATACGGCAGCCGATGATGTAGATGGAAAATCACAAACAATTCAGTTATTAATGGGAGGAGTAATCCTGAAAGGTGACGGACGCGACCAAACTGTCATAAAAATGGATGCCCCTAACCAACCGACCAATCCAAGTGTCATGTATTCCTCACCTGTCATGCTGGAAATCAAGCATAATAGTGGATTATCCCCTATTACCGAGGTTACGGGAAACGCCGAAAAGGGGACTTTCTCAGTAGAAGTGGCCTCCACCACAGGTATTAAAGTCGGAGATTGGGTATGTTTACAACTGGCTGATAATAGTCCGGAACTTATCAAAGCAGAATTAGCACCTTACCAACCCACTTCAAACATGACTAATCTACATGAAGATGGCGTACAGGTCTTCGATTATCATTTAGTAGCAGCCATCGACGGGCAAACTGTTACTTTCAAAGAGCCAATCATGCATGCTGTAGATCCACAATGGAAATGGACTATCCAAAAATATCCCCACTATGAGAATGTAGGTGTGGAAGATATGACCTTTGAAGGAAAAGCTAAAGTTGACTTTACTCATCACGGTTCATGGGAGGACGATGGAGCCTACAAGCCTATCAATCTTATTCGCCTGACAAATTCATGGATGCGCCGCGTGGGCTTTCGTAGCGTCAGCGAAGCAAGTTCGATCGTCAACAGTTCCAATGTATCCGTATACGATGTGGTCATTGACGGAAACCGTGGTCACGCAGCTATCCGTTCGCAAGCCTCGTCACGCGTATTTATAGGCAAAGTGACGGACAAATCAAACGGATTCCTTATAGATAACAAAAATGTATACGAACAAGGAGCAGGCCAATACCACGCATGTGGTGTATCCAAGCAAAGTATAGGTGCTGTCATTTGGAATGTAGACTGGGGAACTGACGGTTGCTTTGAGTCTCATGCCACACAACCTCGTGCAACGCTGATTGACCGTTGTACAGGTGGTTTTATGAGATTCCGCCAGGGAGGTGATTACAACCAAATGCCTAATCACTTAGCCGATTTGACTTTGTGGAACTTTAATGCCAAGAACAATGTTGCGGATTCTCCATTCATCTGGTGGGACAACAATTCTCTTTGGTGGAAGTTCCTTCCTCCTATCGTAGTGGGATATCATGGCGGTAGTATTCATTTCGATGAAAGCCAAATGAAGTTGAATGAAGAACAGGGTAATACCGTTACTCCATATTCACTCTATGAAGCCCAATTACGCAAACGTTTAGGTGCAGTTCCGGCTTGGTTAAATTCACTCCAGTAATAACTTTAAAAACAAGATACAATTATGAAGAAACTTTGGTACGTATGTATGTTACTGACTGTATGTCTGGTAGGATGCAATAAGACAGACGACTTATGGGACGACGTTAACGATTTAAAGACTCGTGTTACCGCCCTTGAAAAAACCGTTCAAGATTTGAACTGGAACATTGAAGCCGTACGCGAACTTTGCAAAGAAGGCGCTACCATTACTGATATTGAATTAAAGGATGGTATATATACCATTACATTAAGTAATGGCAAGACACTCAAACTCGTTGAAGAAACCGGAGCGGGTGCCTTGATTCCTCAAATGGGCATCGACAACGATGGTTATTGGACGGTAAGCTATGACAACGGAAGCACTTTCACACAACTGAAAGATAAAAGCGGGAATCCTATAAAAGCAACGGCTGAAAATGGAAAGACTCCTCTTTTCCAAATCGATGCAGCAACAGGATACTGGCAAGTCAGCTACGACGGTAGTACTTATGAGAACGTAAAGGACTCTGCAGGCAATCCTGTAAAAGCAACCGACGGGGAAGCCGTAAAAGATAAATTTTTCAACTCTGTAGAAAAGGTTGGCAACAACTTCAATATTGAATTAAGAGATGGCACAAAGTTATCTATCCCTATCATCAGCAACTTCTACTGCAAGTTTGATGAAAGTATTGTAGGTATACAAAGAATCGCAGCAGGATCTACGAAAGATTTCATTGTACACATGAAGGGCGTAGAATCTTATATCATTACCGCTCCCGAAGGTTGGGAAGCGACTTTGTCTGAACCGTCCGCAGATAACGATGAAGGAACATTGACAATAAAAGCTCCTGCAACAGCAAAAACTCTATCGCGTGCCGTCGCTGATAATACCAAAGACGTATCTATTCTTGCAACTTCAGGAGCATATGCTGCCATCGCAAAAATACAGGTAGAGCTTGGAGAAGCAGAAACACGGATTGACTATAAAGCAAAATTCGATAACGGAGAAAGTATAACAATCGGTGATATCACATTTGATAAAAATACTTATCCCGATGCAGAAGTAGTAGAGTTGGATGGAACAGAACCAGAACTTGACAGCTATATCAATAATTCCAAGAAAGTCAAAATCTTATTCTTAACAGGAAATAATGATTTTACAACAATCAATCCTGTAAACCTTAATAATACAATTATTATCATTGGGAAATATTCTGATTCTAAACCTGTCATTAAACCTAGTAGGGTTTGGAAAACAGTCTCTGGAAATATCTTCATAAAGAATATTCATTTAGATATGAGTAGTTTCACTACTGATGGACAATATTTCAACAATTCGAATACTTCAAGTGCTACTGATTTCACAGCTTTGATCATAGATGAATGTAAGATCAGCGACGTTAAAAACCCAATTTATCAAGATACAGCAAAAGACAATTTGAATGGTATCAATACGATCATTATTAATAGAACTCGTATTATGGTCAATGCAGACAACAAAGCTCTCATACATCTATATACAACCAAAAACTTGGCTCCATACAAGAAATTTGCATTTACCAATAATATAGTATACAGTAAAACACCTTATGTGGGTCAAATATTGAATTGGGGATTACAAACAGACTTTACAGAAGGAAATCTTACTGCAATAATATCTAATAATACAGTAATTAATATTGCAGGAAACAATCCATATTTCAGACATAATAAAGGTAGTCTCACGATGACAAAAAACATCTTTTATGTAGACTCAAGTTTTGCAAAGAATAGCAACCTTTATACTTACGTGGGAAATGATACTCATCCTGTAAGTGTAACTACAGTAGATGTTAAAGATAATATCGTATATGGATTAACAAGTAACAGTAAATGGTATAATTACCATAGCAACTGTGATGCAAGTGTGAAAGTTGACCCCTATGTATTGACTCCTCACGCCACTGCACCACTGACCATTACTGATGTAGAAAACGGTATATTTGTCTTGGCAACAGATATGGATGGATACGGAGCAAACATAGAATAAGAAAACATTACAACATCAATAAAAAAGGATATCCGAATTTGGATATCCTTTTTTTATTGACTAATATCCCATTCCGAACTGCCACAACGGCACCACATTCATAAAGCCTCTTTCAATATCATCCTTCACCACAAATCCTTTCTGTACCTCCTGAATCTGCTTTTGTCCCTTTTTCTTTCCTCCCACCTCAAATGTCATATCATCAATCAAGAAATCAGAAACAGGAGAAGCTACTACATCCGAAAAAATACGGGTCTGGTTCAAAAAGAAAGTCTCCCTGATATTTCCAATATTAGAATTATCTTGAGCCAGACTATATATCAAATTGGTATTATCCAGATAAATTTTATCTACTTTCCCTAACCCGCGTATTCCGCCGGTAGCATCTCTCAACTGCGCTATCAACCCTGCCTCTTCAATATAAAGGCAATAATCGGATATATTATTACGGCTCACTTCAAGAATTTTAGCTATACTGCTAAAATTAGGCTTGAACGGCACACTCTTAGCAATGATAGCAAGAAGTTGCTTAAGTTTACGCCCAGTGGAAACATTCATATCAGCAAATTGAGGTATGTCCGACTCCAAAGTCAAATTGATGATCTGTCGCAAACGTATATCAAAATCTTCCTCCAATGCAAAAGGATAGTAGCCTTTCTGCAAATAGTCATGAAAGAGTGGAAGCGGATGCTCCAAACCCGGAATTTCCACTTTATGCGCTACAATATCCTGCAAACTGTATATTCCAGAAGGAATACGATGAAATAAATACAAATACTCACGAAAAGAAAGTCCCTGCATCTGATACATGACAGCGCGACGACTCAAATCTGAAGCTCCTTTATTAATATCCAATACAGATGAACCTGTAAAAACAATATTCAACTCTGAATGATAATCGTAAATCAATTTAAGCTCTTTCGACCAATCTTTATATTTATGAATTTCATCAATAAACAAATACTTGCCTCCCATTTTTACAAAAGCATCTGCCAAGTCAAGCAAACGATGGCTGGCAAAATAAAAATCTTCAGCCGTCACATATAAAGAGTCATTTAAATTCAGCTTTTCTTTAATGTGCTGTAATACAAGAGTCGTCTTCCCTACTCCTCTAGGTCCCGTAAGCCCTATCATGCGACTATTCCAATTTATCCTGGAATAAATATACCGGTGAAACTCAATATTAGTCTCCCGTATCATCTTGTGAAAATACTCAAATAACTTATCCATATAGCATTGGTTTATAGACAAAGATACGATTATTTGCACTATAATAGTGCAAATAACAAAACAAATTGCACTTTCACAGTGCAATTTCAGCTAAAGCCACATCTTTTCCCCCACCACCTTGCAGAAAAACTTTTTTAATTTATCTTTGCATCCAAAACAACCCTACATGAAATACAAACTTATCGTGCTCGATCTTGACGGCACACTCACCAACTCTAAAAAGGAAATCACTCCCCGCAACAGGGAAACTCTGATACGTATGCAAGAGCAAGGAATACGACTGGTATTAGCTTCCGGTCGACCTACTTATGGTATTGTGCCATTAGCTAATGAGTTACGTATGAATGAATTCGGTGGATTCATCCTGTCCTATAACGGAGGAGAAATCATTAATTGGGAAACACAAGAGATGGTATATGAAAATGTGTTGCCTAATGAAGTTGTTCCAGTGCTCTACGAATGTGCCCGTACCCATCAACTAAGTATATTAACCTATGACGGAGCAGAGATAATAACCGAAAACTCTCAAGATCCATACGTATTAAAAGAAGCCTTTCTCAATAAAATGGCAGTTCGGGAGACAAATGACTTCCTGACAGACATCACGCTTCCCGTAGCCAAATGCCTCATCGTAGGAGATGCCGATAAACTGATTCCACTTGAAGCCGAACTTTGTCTCCGGTTACAAGGTCGCATTAATGTTTTCCGTTCAGAACCCTATTTTCTCGAATTAGTCCCGCAAGGTATCGACAAGGCCCTTTCTTTGGCCGTCCTGTTAAAAGAAATAGGAGTAGCGCGTGAAGAAGTTATAGCCATAGGTGATGGATATAATGACCTATCCATGATTAGGTTTGCAGGACTGGGGATTGCCATGGGAAATGCTCAAGAACCTGTAAAGAAAGCAGCAGATTACATCACTCTAAGTAACGAAGAAGACGGTGTAGCAGAAGCAATCAAGAAGTTTTGCAATCAACAATAGCCAAACATTTACTGGCATGCCGGCAGAGTTTTAGTTTCTCGGTGAGAAATCTTTGGTTTCAAGGAATGAAACTATTGGTTCCTCGGTGTGAAACTGTTAGTTTCATACCGGGAAACAAATCACATTACTGGTAAAAACGACCCGACACTTAAAATCAACCGATTAAAGATAGGGCGCATATTCAGATTTTATACTAACTTTGCGATTCCAATAAAACAAATATAAAATGTTATGGAACATCAACTTACCATTTACAACACCTTAGATAGAAAGAAAGAGTTGTTTATACCGCTTCATGCACCTCATGTAGGCATGTATGTGTGTGGACCGACTGTTTACGGAGATGCCCATTTAGGACACGCCCGTCCGGCTATAACCTTCGATGTGTTATTCCGCTATCTCACCCACCTAGGATATAAAGTACGCTACGTACGAAATATTACCGACGTAGGTCATCTGGAACACGATGCCGATGACGGAGAAGACAAGATCGCCAAGAAAGCACGTCTGGAAGAGTTGGAACCAATGGAGGTTGTTCAATATTTCCTGAACCGCTATCATAAAGCAATGGAAGCGTTGAATGTACTTTCTCCAAGCATTGAGCCACATGCTTCAGGACATATCATTGAACAAATCCAACTGGTACAGAAGATTTTGGATGCCGGATATGCCTATGAAAGCGAAGGCTCCGTCTACTTCGATGTAGCCAAATACAATAAAGATTACCACTACGGAAAACTTTCCGGACGTAATCTGGACGACGTATTAAATACCACCCGTGACCTCGACGGACAAAGCGAAAAACGCAATCCCGCCGACTTCGCCCTTTGGAAAAAGGCACAACCTGAACATATCATGCGCTGGCCGTCTCCATGGAGCGACGGTTTCCCCGGATGGCACGCCGAATGTACTGCTATGGGACGCAAATACCTGGGTGAACACTTCGATATTCACGGAGGAGGAATGGACTTGATTTTCCCTCACCACGAATGTGAAATCGCACAATCGGTAGCTTCACAAGGCGACGACATGGTTCACTACTGGATGCACAACAACATGATTACCATCAACGGAACCAAGATGGGTAAATCACTTGGTAACTTCATCACTCTGGACGAATTCTTCACCGGTACTCATAAGCTGCTGGCGCAAGCCTACACACCAATGACAATCCGTTTCTTCATCCTGCAAGCTCATTACCGCAGCACGGTAGACTTTAGCAATGAAGCACTGCAAGCATCCGAAAAGGGTCTGCAACGTCTGATGGAAGCTATTGACGCATTAGATAAGATAACTCCCTCATCGGCCACTTCAGAGGGAATCAACGTGAAAGAACTGCGCGCCAAATGCTACGAAGCAATGAATGACGATTTGAATACACCGATTGTCATCGCACAGCTTTTCGAAGGCGCCCGCATTATAAACAATATCATTGCCGGCAATGCCACCATCTCCGCCGAAGACCTGAAAGACCTGAAAGAAACATTCCATCTGTTCAGTTTCGACATCATGGGATTGAAAGAAGAAAAAGGCTCTTCAGATGGTCGTGAAGCAGCTTACGGCAAGGTAGTAGATATGCTACTGGAACAACGTATGAAAGCGAAAGCCAACAAAGACTGGGCTACTTCCGACGAGATCCGCAACACACTGACAGCACTCGGATTTGAAATCAAAGATACCAAAGACGGTTTCGAATGGAGACTGAATAAGTAACAAGAAAAGAAAGTGCTCAACGCACCTTGTACATACAAAGAAGACCGGCTCAACACGAACCGGTCTTCTCTTTTTTCATAGAAACATGATAACTAATACCCTCTCTTTAAATTCTTATTTTCTCTTATCTTATTCACTAATTATTTATTTTCCATGAGCATTTCAACCGGCTGTCCATGCTGACAAGTTACCGTCAGTACGGTCTGCTCTCCCTGCTGTTCCAACCGGACATTTTCCATCGGACTTGTCAATGTCCAATGCCCTTTAAGCCGTATCTCCTTAGTAATAGGACGACTGGGTTCTTTCGTTGTATACGTCTTCTCTTCTATATTCAGATTCGGATCACAGACGCTTAAACGGATCCCCTTATCAGATTCCTTTGCATACATCACCATTGTTTCCGCAGGAATAGCCACGAACACTTTATCAGTGGCAGGCTGATAAGCTTCAAAAGCAGCATACGCCGTGATACCAGTCTTTTTATCATAAACAACGTGAGCAGTCTGATCCCGTTGCAACACCTCGTATGCAGGAGTTTTGCGCAGTTCGTCAAGATCGGAAGCAGAAGGCTGTATCAATACCATATATTCATAAGTCCCCTCTTTCGGCGCCTTGCCATGTTCTATCCAGGCAGAAGAAAATTTTCCTTTGGTTATTTCACGCGTCTTTTCATGCCGTGATTCCTGTTCTGCCACCTGTGCGCGAACGGTTCCGTCCACTACATGATAATAATTGTCATAACCATCATGAAGCCAATAGTTATCCTCTCCTACTTTGGGCTCCTTACCATTATATTTTGTCTGGAAAAGAGTCGTTTCCGTAGGATAATCCGCATTGGAGTTCGAAATACCTGTTCCCAGGCAAACCATCCGGTTATCAAAACAGAATACGGATTTACGGGCCACAAAGTCCGGTGTAAAATTCTCATAATCCCGTTCTGCCAACTTCATAGCGAACATTCCATTTTTACCATCTAAAGAACTGCTTCCGGAGAAATTCTCTTTGGAGCGTGCCATAGTCGTTCCTTTCAATGGGCTATCAAGCAAGTTGAAAGGCAAATGAATGGTAGTTGTACCCGGCAAACGGTTCCAATCCCATCCCTCCTGCACAAAACCGCTTCCGGCACGTGACACGGGATTTCCTTTCCCCATAATCTGCACGGAGCCATAACTCTGATAACGTCCGTAACGGTTATCTTTCGTATAAATTTCAGAGCCCCATACGTCTGTGGTATATCCTTTCAATGTCACCATCCAGTCCGCACGACGGAAAATGCCTGCCGAACCATAGTTGTAAACGAAGAATCCCTGTGGAGCCTGTGCCGGTTGAATACCTTCCTTCTTGAAAAAACGCGCATTCGGAGTATCACTATTGCGTATCAGACGTAAATAGTCGGCAGCCAGACCACGATCAAACGTATTTCCCTGACCGGACAAATCGCCGGATAAAGCGATATTGGCAAATGCTTCGATATCATCGCTTCCCATCTTCCCTCCAAAAGGATGACGGCCACTGATTCCGATGCCCCATTCATAAAAATTGCAATAATTGCGCATAGCAATAAAGGCTGATTTCATGTGTTTGCGCGCATCTTCTGTCAGTTCAAAACTTGTACCATTGGTAAATGCAATATATTCTCCTACAGTCGCAAGTACTCCAGTGGTATATCCCGGATAGAAACCGCCATGATGGAAAGTCGTACCGTCTACCTTTATACCACCGATCGTTCCCGGAGTATAACGCAAAGAAGAAGAAAGCCAACGTGACAAGCCGCTCAACGCTTGCGCCTGTTCTCTTGCATCGGGAAACATCATAGCGGAAATAAATTTCGCCATCAATAACGTATGCCAGGAATCCAACAATTCATCACGTGTTGGAGAGCATGGCTGACGAGTTTCTTGCAGAGCCGCCCAAAAACGCAATGTGGAGAGATAAGCATCCCGATGAGGATGTTTATAGATAGCATCACGCATCAGCCAGGCAGTTGTATATATCTTACGTACCTGATAACCATAATGATGATTGGTACCCATACCGCTACCGTATGCAAATCCCTGATCGATAGCATAGTCGAATACGGTAAAGTAGTTTTTCTTTGATGTTTCGTTCTGGTTATAATAAGCATCATAGGCAAAGCCGGAAAGCATCGTTTCAATATCGTTCCATGACATTTCTCCTTTCTTCTTGTCCTGTTCATCAGGAGCAACAATAGGAGTTCCTATAAATCCCGTCCCAGCGATGGATGGACTGATAGCCGCTTTCTCAAATGTTTTATAGGCAGCATTAATAGGCCCTTGCGGTGCCTTTTTCACTTCCAGAAAATCTGTCAAACGTTGTTCGATAGTCTTCAGTTCCTTCTTTTGCTCGCTTGTCAATTTAGAAGGCAGAGGAATATCATACGACTGTTGTTCCCATTTCCACACGAGACACCAATGCCACAGGTCACGATTAGACAGCCCATTATTGGTAGGCAACTGCTGGTCGGGAGTGGTACGAAGATTCATTTTCTTTTCCGGGAAAATCAGACGGTCAAGAAAGATACGTCCCTTCCGTTGCGGGGCAACCAGTCGATAGGCTACGATCTTCTTATCTTTCTTGTCGCCCTGCATATACTCAAAAGAGATCCAGCAAGCCCGCCAGCCTGCTGCCTGCAAACGATAAGAGAACCAGTAAGAGACTTCTCCCTCCTTATTCAGAAACTCAAAACGAATAGAATCCTGCTGCGGTTTCTCATTATAAATCCACAAGGTAATGCCGAACTGCTTCTCGTTTCTCGTATTCAACGATAAAGGAGCAATTTGAACATCCAGCGTAGAACCAGGCTGAAAGTCCCATTCCAGACTACTTTCACCCTCCTTGTAAAAAAGAGAAGAGATTTTCACTTCTCCCTTTCCGGAAACTTTAAATGCTTCGGGCACTTCTTCTTCAAATCCGATGAGTTGGGCGAAAGCTGAAGGAATGATTCCCAAAAGGAATAATACTATAAAACAACTGTTTTTCATTACTATTTTCAATTTAAACGCGGATGCGGATTAACACCTATTATTGTCGCAGAGATTTACTCCTAAAATTGGCACTTATTTGCGTTAATCAGCGTTTTATAAATTACTAATCGCTAATAAGGTATCCGATCCGACAGAATCTTTTCCGTATACCAAGGATCATTAATTTCCTTCAACATAGCTCCCATTTCACCGCAAAGTTGTGCCACAATCTCCTTATTTTCTTCCAAAGGCAGGTTATGCAGTTGATATGGATCTTTTACATCATCGAATAAGAGGCTTTTCTTCAATTGCTTCGTATCACGGTCGATATATAACGCCAATGTATATTGAGCCGTCTTGATACCTCTTGAAGAAGGGAAGTAAGTCTGCACCAATCCATTTTCATCTTTATCGCCATCTACATTCTGAATATACAGTGCACCTGTAGGACGAACAATTTCAGCCTTTTCATCGAAGAAAAGAGGAGCGAAATTACGTCCCTGCACTTCCGCCGGAATAGAATCACCCAATCCGCACAAGCCAAGCACCGTAGGCATAATATCAGGAGCGGAGAGCAATAAATCATCTACCCTCGGCTGAATCTTACCGGGAAAACGAACCAGGAACGGAATATTCATGGATTCAGAATAAGGGGAATTCTTCGGATCATCAGTGCGCTGGCTACACATCGTCTCACCATGATCGGAAGCAAAGATTACGACTGTATTCTTATCCAATCCCAATTCTTTCAATGTCGTCAAAATCTGTCCGAAAGCACGGTCTACTCCGGTAACGGAAGCGAAATAATAACGTGCAGACTCCGCTTTCTTCATCTTCAAATCGACATTCGGACGAATCAACAGACTATCCAGAGGCTGATCTTTATAAAGATTAAAATCCTGCTCTTCACAGTCATTCAAGGAGCGATACGGGCTGTGAGGAGGATTCATGCCCACCATTATGAAGAAAGGTTTCTTGGTATCACGTACGTTACCGTCATTTTTCAGATAAGAAATGACTTTGCCTGATTCGTGCAAAGGTGACCATTCCTTCGGATCGTGTCTCTTACCATCCGTATCCCAATAATGCGGGTTCTTGTGTTCGTCAAATGTTCCGTAAGAATACCAGTAGTTAAAGCCGTGCCGGCGTTCTTTCGGTGTATAGGCATCCCATGCCGGACGTTTTTCTTCCACATACTGTCCCGGATGTTCGGGATCGTTCGGAGTCGGGAAGTCAGCGTGAAGTTTACCAAAATAAGCACAGTCATAACCTGCTTTGCTGAACACATCGCCGATACATTCCGCATCCTCGCGTAAGGAACTGATCGGACGTGTAGAATTGCAATTCAATGGTACACCGCTTTTGTTCGGATACATACCGGTCAGTAACATTCCACGATGAGGGCTGCTCAACGGACAGTTACTCTGTGCAGACGACAAGACCATAGATTCACGTGCAAAGGCATCCAGATTAGGAGTATGCACGGGGTCTCCTTCAAAATTTACTTTATCCCGGAATCCGTCCTGCCTCCAGAAGCCCATCGCCTGGTTACGGTATTGATCGGGAAATACATAGATTATATTAGGATGCTCCGCTTGTTGGGACGCTTGCTTCGGAGCCTTGCAACCTTGTGCGGCAAAGAGCGTCAAGCCTCCTACAAGAAGGTTTATAGGTTTATTCATGATGGTTTATGATAAATGATTAAAAACAGGTAAATGACAAACGGTCAATAGAAAGTTATAGACAGCAAGTAGCGAATGATAAACGGTAAACATGTTCCGTCAGAATCCGCTAAGCATTCACCGTTCACTGTTTACCGTTCATTATCTATTTCTTATTTCTTTTCCAAATCTTTTTTACGCATCAGTCCTTCCAGGAAGTAATAGTCAGCATAGTTCAGAGGAACGTCAATTTCCTGACCGTGAGGAATACTGCCAACCGAATGCATCAGGATAAAGTTTCCATTTGTTCCAACTTCTGCGCGATAAGCAGGTGAGCCCAAACTTTCCATTATCTTATCAGCCGTTTCCTTGTAGTGGTTGCCCGGCAGATAGCCATCCAGTTCATAAAGGGCAGAGGCTGTACAAGCTGCTGCAGAAGCATCGCGCGGTTCGTTCGGAATATTCGGAGCATCATAATCCCAGTATGGTACGAGGTCTTCCGGCAGGTTCTTATTATTAAAGATGAAGTTATAGACCTTTTGTGCCTGGTCGAGATATTTCTTGTCTTTGGTATAGCGATAGCAGGTAGTATATCCATACAGAGCCCATGCTTGTCCGCGAGCCCAAGCCGATTCGTCGGCATATCCCTGTGCAGTTTGTCTCTTACGCACTTCTCCTGTCTCCGGATCGTAATCTACCACATGGTAGCAGCTGTTGTCCGGACGGAAGTGGTGAGCCATTGTTGTATCAGCATGTTTCACTGCAATATTGTAGAAAGTAGAATCTCCGGAAAGAGCTGTTGCTTCAAATAAGAGTTCGAGATTCATCATATTATCAATAATCACCGGACATTTCCATCCCCGTGTTCCCTGCCAACCTTTATCGGCATCCCATGACTGGATAACGCCTGCATTCGGACGAAAACGAGTGGACAATGATTTGGCAGCTTCTATAATGACGTCTTTGTACTCTTTCTTATCTGCCATGCGATAGCCGTTCAGATAACTGCAACCGATCATGAAGCCTACATCATGATGCCATTTCAGATATTTCACAGAATCAAGAGCTTCTGTGTATTTCTCAGCCAGCGGCAACCATTTCTTATCACCCGTCAGATTATAAGTCAACCATATACTACCGGGAAAGAAACCGGAGCACCAGTCTTCCATCGGTATGTAAGAGATACTCCCATCTTCGTTGATTGTTCTCGGATTCAAGATTTTACCGGACTTCTCGATAATGTCCGTCTGGATTGTGTTCTGTGCCACAGCGTTGTCGATGTTGTCCTGAATAAAGTCTACTTTAACCTTTTTTTGTCCACCGCAACTCGTAAAGATCAATAGGGAAAGTCCTAATGCGCTAAGAATTGTTTTCATAATACAGGGATTATTTGTTAAGTGATTAATTTTCCTGATGGCAAAAGTAGTGCATTTAAATAGAATTGACCGACCTAAATAATCCAAATGAAGGACAATTTTGGTACATTTCACTGAAAAATGAAGGAATGGATAGAATTATATATTCAAAAAAACAGAGTCCAGATACAAAGAAAGTATCTGAATTCTGTTTTCTCAATTATATAATATTGCAAACTATATCTATAATTCGAATGGCTACAGATGAGTTTTTTGTTCAGCCAAATAGCTAATCCGGCTTCTTACTTTAAACTTTCACAAATTTCCGTATTTGCCCTCTTCAATTTCTGTTCATCCAGTTTTATTACTTTGCGGTCGTATGTCATCAATCCGTTCACTTCGATCTCAACATCTGTAGTCTGTGTATAAACAGCAGCCGAGAATCCACGTGCAATCATATCCTTCAGCATATTAGCATATTTCAGATACTCATCGGCAGCTTCTTTGGAAGTACTAAACTGAACATACCCCCAATTACGATTCGGCTCCCAAAGATGCTCCTTCAGCACTAAACCAATCCCTCCATACTCTCCGAGTACAGTTGCACGCTGTGCGTCATATAAATACATCTCCGGACCGGGATAATTATGCAAATCGAGCATATCACCACAGGTATAATGATTACCTCCACTGGCAGGATTCACTAAACGGGAAGGATCATATTGCTTTGTCCATTCTGCTATTTCAGGGGTTTTAAACTGCCCCCAAGCCTCATTGAAAGGTACCCATGTGCCAATACAAGGATAAGAGTAAAGGCAGTCGATAATTTCTTTCCATTCTTTACGATAAATAGCCTCTGATTCAGCAGACCGTTTGAATTCTGTTCCCTCAAAATACTTCCGATTCTGCCACTCGGGATTCTTATCGCCACTCGGCATGTCCTGCCACACAATAACCCCTAAACGATCACAATACGTATACCAACGGGCAGGCTCTACTTTTATATGTTTGCGAATCATATTATATCCAAAATCTTTTGTCTTTTGAATATCATATACTAAAGCCTCATCCGAAGGTGCTGTATACAAGCCATCCGGCCACCAGCCCTGATCTAAAAGACCAAATTGAAACAAGTCTTTATTATTCAATTGCAGACGCACAATTCCATTTTTATCACGCTTCGTTGAATATTTACGCATGGCAGTATAGCTCTTAACCTTATCGATCAACTTATTTTCTGAATACAGACAAATTTCCATATCATATAAAAACGGAGAATCCGGAGACCACCACTTTACATCAGACGGCATAGCAATCTCAACCGGAATACCATTTACGGAACTTCCTACAGCCACCAACTGCTTTCCTTCTAATACCTTCACCTCCAATTTATCTGAAAGCATCTGATGATCTGTCATAACCTCTACTGTCAACTTATTCCTGTCAATATCAGGAGTCGTTTTGATATTGACAATCGACCGGATTGGCACGGGTTCTAGCCAAACTGTTTGCCAAATACCACTGACAGGAGTATACCAGATACCTCCCGGCTTACTAACCTGTTTTCCTCTAGGCTGAGGACCTTTATCAGTCGGGTCCCACACTTTCACGATCAATTCATTTTCCCCATTCAGCAAGGCAGGCGTGATATCA
Organism: Bacteroides sp. OF03-11BH; assembly: GCF_003604005.1. Taxonomy (NCBI): domain Bacteria; kingdom Pseudomonadati; phylum Bacteroidota; class Bacteroidia; order Bacteroidales; family Bacteroidaceae; genus Bacteroides; species Bacteroides sp. OF03-11BH. Next base: position 41,942 of record NZ_QTMW01000014.1, read on the forward strand.
AAAGAAAAAGGAGTAAATCCTCCTGTATGTTGTCCCACCTTTACCTTATTTACCCAAACATCCGCTTTCCAGTCAACAGCCCCAAAATGCAATAAGATCCTATGTCCTTTCCATTTGGAGGGAACCGAGAATTGACGCTGATACCAAAGTTCATTCTTCTCCCCAAGACTTTTCCCCACTCCGGACAAGCTTGATTCTACAGCAAAAGGAACTAAAATCCGACCATCATAACTTTGTGGCATAGCTTGACCTACCGGAGAAATAGCATAATTCCACAATCCGTTCAGATTTATCCAGTCAGCACGTTCCATAATTGGGCGGGGATATTCGGGCAACACGTTTTCAACATCTATTTTCGCCGCCCATTCCGTCATAATTCGACCGCCAACCGGTTTCCACTGTGCAAATAGATAAACACTATTAATAAGTATCACTAAAGAACATACAATTTTTCTCATCTACATTATTTCTATTAAGAGTATTTTTACTAGGTCAAGTTATTCCAATATAATATCAAACTGATCGTAAGGTGCCGTACGATGTGCCAGATGCCTGGTCAATTTTGAAATCCCAAACAAGGGAGAATAAGTACGTACTTTGATCGTTTTACCATCCGACATAAATTCCAGAATGCGAAGCCAACCATCCCCTCCGTTCCCTTCCGGACCGCCTCCTACATATTGTACATTAAACGTCATTTGTGATACATCTTTCCCGGCACTGTTCTTATCCACCCGATAAGCCACATTATTCTCATATTCACCGGTGCCTCTTCCCACATGTCCGCAAAGTACGAGACGGATATTGGAAGAAGGATAAATAAGTTTCTCCCAAATAGCCTGCCCCGAGTTTTGTGGAGAAATCTTATACCCATCTTTCGTAACGCGCTTATTACCTATATCAAGATAAGAATGAGTGATAAAAATCACCTTATGATTCTTGTATTCCGGCTTGTTTACCAAATTTTTCGCCCATTGCAGCACTTCATCACGAGGCACAAACTCTACTGCTATAACCAAAATCTTTCCCCATCCCGGCTCATCAAACTCAAAAGCCGAATTCTCTAAAGACGCCCTGCCTTCACGATTAGGAAATTCACTGACACAGATATTCCGCCAGGTAGAATTTCGTTCAAAAGGAATATAATCAGGAAAATAAGTACGACCGTTTTCTGCGGCTTTGTATCCATAATCATGATTGCCTGCGGCAATAATATAAGGTACTTTGTTATCCAGTCTTTTCAAAGCCTGCGATGCTGCCTCCCACATTTCACGACTGGTCTGGTTCAGCATCTTACGGTTTAATACATTATTATCATTCTGCTCCACCAAATCGCCTGTACAAAGGACAGCTTTAATTTTAAGCGACTCTATATTGTCCGCAATCCATGCGGTACAAAGATCAAAAAGCGGCTGGTTAATATCATACTTGGTATATCCCTGTGGATCACCGAGCAAAATCATAGAAAAGGATTCCGGATTGACCAATTTCTGGGGATCAGCCCGATGCTGCGCCGGGAGACAAGTGACAGAAGCACACAATATCCCGGCCAATAAATAGTTGAATAGTTTCATAGATTACTCTTTTTCTTCTTCGTTTTTAAATACAGGTGCACGAGATACGGATGCCGGTGTGCCATTAGTAATATAAGGCCAGCCATCACTGCTCCATTGTATGCGGTCACACATCAATTGACGACCATTATCTATTTTCGCTTTCTGCCAGGCATGATAGAAGAACCAGTCATTACCCTCGTCATCCGTGATAATTTCGGAATTGTGTCCGGTTCCGGCAAACAGGTTATTACCCTGTAGAATTACTTCATTATAACTACTATTTTCTTTCATCACAGTACCGTTTTTACCCACATAAGGACCTTCGATATTTTTAGAACGCCCCACCACTACACGGTACGTACTTCTTTCCTCTTCACAACAACTACCCGTAGAGCCAAATAGATAATAATAATTCCCGCGTTTATGAACCATGATGCCTTCTATTGAAGGACCCGCTATCTTTTCGGAAACAGCACCTTTAATGGATAGACCGTCAGCACTTAACTCTACATAACGGATACCTCCTTCATAGCCTTTAGAAGTACTATTATAACTTCCCCAGAAAAGATACTTCTTACCATTATCTTCAAAATAACAAGGGTCGATGCACTGCATAGTACCAGAATTGTAGTCAAGAAGTTTTCCGTGATCCGTAAAAGGTCCTACAGGAGAGTCGCTGACCGCCACCCCGATACAACTATTCTTAGGCAAGTCCCAGTGCCCGAGAGTATAATAGAGCACATATTTGCCATTGATATAGTTAATGTCCGGAGCCCATAAGCGAGTGTCCGGCTGCCAGTTCGGTTTTTGCAGAAAGGCTGCCCCAGCATAAGTCCACTGTGTCATATTAGTAGATTTGTAAATCGGAATATAGATATTATCCTGTTGGGTAACATACAAATAAAAGTTCCCGTCTGCCGCATGAATTATAGTCGGATCAGGCAACTGTTTGCCGACTATAGGATTGGAGAATGAAACAGGGTTAGGTGTACTCCCCCCACCCCCATTTCCATTACCGTTACCCGGCCCATCCGGTTGTTCGTCAGAGCCACCGGAACATGCCATGATACACAATGCTGTCGCAATTAAAAAAGATAATTTTTTCATATATACTTTATTAGTTAAAACTAAGATTAATTTATCCAACCTTCATTCTGTTCCAAATTCGAGTTCATTTCCATTTCTTTAGCAGGAATAGGCCAGCTCCAGCACTGATCTCCCAACCAGTACCAGGTATAAGTCGTTTCACCCCACATCTGCATCAGACCGTTACGATTATTATCAAACTTCTTATCTTTCCACGTTCCCCAACGCAATTCATGGAAATACATGGAATCTTCGCCACCGATTTCCCAGTAATACTCATTCCGGATACGTTCACGCAAATCACTCTGCCCGTTAACTTTCGTAGCAGGATAAGTTGCATTATTCAATTCGACATGCCCTGCACGACGTCTTACTTCATTAACACATCTGATTGCTTCGCTTTCATGGGTACTTCCCCATTCATTTAGCGCTTCTGCTTTCAGGAGCAATACTTCCGCATAGCGTATTAATGGAATATCCAATCCATAAGTATCACGTTCTGTCTGTTCCAGACCTTCAGGTACAAACTTTCTCCATAGATAGTAAAACTTATCGTTTGTATCAGTACGGATATCAAAAGGCTCTGCACTGTCGGAGCCACGATAAGGCCAACGCAATGTATAAGTATGAGCTATTCCAGAAGAAGCACCATTGTATTGTGCGTAAGGGGTAATGACAGCCATTTGCAGACGTGGATCACGGGTCTCGTAAGCTTTTTTGATACGTGCTTCATTGCCACTATCCAGATATTTGTTCATATCTGCCCCATAGGCAGCCATACGTTCCTTTTCCGCCGCAGACAGTCCATCGCGTAGAAAAAACACCACACGTTCTTTTTCTTTCATCGCACTATAGCCCGGCAAGTAGTTATCCCAATTAAACTTTTCTCCGGTCGCCGTCTCAAAAGATTCTACAAAATGCGGATTAGGCAAATAGTTATTCCACATAGAACCTGCTGTACAACGGTTGCCGTAAGTGATGTTCCTTGTATTGGAGTAGCCGTATTGCTTGATGCATTGCACAGAGAATATCATTTCTTCACATTGTTCATTTGCTATTTTCAACAACTGCTTATAACTGGTAGCACCGGCCTTAGTATATAACCCGAAGCCACAGTCAGCCACAGAATTAAAATCATCAACCGCCGCCTCCCAATTCTTCTGCCACATATATACTTGTCCGCGTAATGCATAAGCAGCTCCTTTGGTTACCCGTCCATAGTTAGAGTCACCCGAATTATATTTATCCGGTAGATTGGGTTCATTCACACAATCTGTCAGATCCTGGAGTATAGCCGCCCAAACATCCGCTTCTGAAGAACGGGCTTTGTTACCGTTTTCAGGACTCGTGATTGCATTCATATATAACGGCACTCCTTTATACAAGATATTCAAGCGCATATAAGCAAATGCACGCAAGAATTTACATTCGGCGATAGCCCGTTGCTTCTCTCCGGTCGACATATCAGGAACCTGACCAATATTATCTATCACATCATTAGCACGATAGATAAAAGTATAAAAACGTTTATAAATATCACTGAACAGGCCACTTGAGGGAGTAGCTGCTCCTGTACAATTAGGCATTCGCTTAATCCAGTTCTTGTCTGTATCCATCACAGAAGAATAAGCATCCCATGGAATCCGGTGCGAATCCAAAATGCCGGAGTTAGGACAATATTGATCCAGAAAGACATTATATACGCCGATAACAGCCTGTTCGGCCAAAGTTGCTTTCGTCCAGATACTACTACCGCTTATGTTATTGGTAGGAGTAGTATCTAAAAAGTCCGCACCGCATCCAGCCATAGAGAAAGACAGCAAGGCAATAGATGCACATCTTACTAATTTCCGAAATATTTTTATTTTGTTTTTCATCATAAAATCGTTTTAGAGTAAGTTTAGAAAGTGATATTTACACCGAATGCATATTGTCTCATAGTAGAATATCCCACTGCGGTACGCATTTCCGGATCCATTCCTTCATACCCGGTAATGGTAAATAAATTTTCACCGGAAGCAAAGAAACGGATATTCTGTGCATATACTTTTTTCGACAGGACAGCAGGCAATGTATATCCGATAGTCAGGTTCTTCAGTTTAATATAATCCCCTTTTTGCAAATGTACTGATGACTGTGTCATACCACTTTGGTCGTTACCGGAGTTATTTGTCAAACGAGGATTCTTTGAACTCAAGTTCGTGCGCGGATCATTGGGATTTTTGGGATCAAAGAAATAGTGATCGTTTGCTATTGCTTCCCCAATAGCATATCCTTTGATGGTAGCACTGCTGTTCAATGCCAAACGATAGTAGTAAATCTTGAAACCTGCCGCACCGGACCAGTTCATGGAGAAATCGAAGCCTTTCCAATTAGCGCTTGCCTGCAGACCGAAGTTATACTTGGGCACATTGGAGCATCCCTGAAACTCATTATCAGCGTCATTACCATATACACCGTCGCCATTTAAGTCAGCATAGATGTAATCACCATACCAAATGCCACTCTTACTGACGTTCTGACGCGGATAGAACTTATACCCTGCCCCTACCATAGCATTCAGCCATTTCATGTCGTCTACTGTACGGATCATTCCGTCTCTCGGACCACCGTTGATATTGACTGTTCCATCTGCGTTAAAACCGTTTCCACTGCCCTTGTATGGTTGCAACATATAGTATTCATTAATCATTTTACCCTCTATTACACGGGTAGATCCTCCGGTAGAGACATCGCCGATATTGGTTTGATAAACACGGCTCCCGTTTTCATCTGTCACCCAGCCACGCTGCAACTCTCCTTTGTATTTACTGACCTTGTTCTGGTTATAGGCAAAGTTACCGGATACACGATATTCTACTTTACCGATACGGTCTTGCCAATTCAGGGTCATTTCAATACCGCGGTTAGTCACTTCCGCAATGTTCTGACGAGGGCCACTGGCTGTCCCAAGAGACATGTACATATCAGGACGATATAAAATTCCATCCGTTACTTTATTATAAAATTCAGCCTCGAACGTCAGACGGTTTCTAAGAGTTGCAAAGTCGACACCAATGTTCGTAATAGCAGTGCTCTCCCATTCCAACAGGTTATTAGAGATAGAAGTGACTGCCAATCCGTTATTAAGACTACCACCAAACGCGTACTTTGCCGAGTTATATACAGCCTGCCATTCGTAGTTACCAATCGCATTGTTCCCTAACTTACCCCACGAAGCACGTAATTTCAGATTGTCGATAGGAAGTCCTTTCATAAATCTCTCTTCACTGATTCTCCACCCGGCAGAGAAAGATGGAAAAAGCCCCCAGCGATTATCCGGAGCAAAACGGGAGGAACCGTCATAACGCATATTAACCTCGAATAAATAACGGCTGTCGAAAGCATAGTTAATACGACCGAAGTAAGAACGGGATGTAAATTCCTCACCTGTACCACCTATGGAAGAAGGAGTAGTAGCAGAACTTGAATCACCCACAGACGAATCTATTAATCCAAGTTTGGCAGTGTCGGTAGTCCGTTTGACAAAACGTTCTTCTTCAAAGCCCAATAACATACCAATATCATGCTTATAAAAAGTCTGGTTATAGTTGAGCAAGTGCGTTAATTTCCAATGGTTTTCACGGACATACGCCATACGGGTATACAAATCGGCAGGATCTTTGGGGGCAGCTATCCACTGATCTGTACTAAAACTATATTTCCCATAATCCGTATTTACGGACATCGATTCATAACGGTAATCCTTATAGTTCAGATTAACATCGTATGAAAAGTGTTTCAGAAACTTCACGTTGGCATAGAAAGTAGTAAAGAACTGCGTGTTTTTGATATGCCCTTCCGATTGTGCCATGTCCCACAGAGGATTGTGAGATTGCGGATCTTCCTCGTTCGCTTCCGGCGCACCATATTTTCCGTCATAATATGGATATACGCCCGGTATCATCTTTTGAGTATTAATATTGGTGAGTGAACCGGTATCGCTTTTCTTCTGGTCAGTGTGATACCCCCATACGCGAGTACCGATACGTAACCACTTAGTAATATCCGAATAAACATTGGCACGCAAAAAATAGCGTTGGTATCCGGTATCCTTGATTAATCCCGGATTGTCAGTATAAGATATAGAAAGATTATATCCGGTACGTCCCTCCTGTCCAGTGACGGAAAGCGAATGTTTCATCATCCAGTCGTTACTATATATCTCATCGTACCAATCTGTATTAGGATAAGCTACATAATTAGGATAGCCGGAAGCCGAAATGCCATTCGGATCTTTTTCCGCCTCACGCCATTGATTGATGGTAATGTCGCTGAAAGGAGCAGATTCTCCTATATTAGTAGCAGCTTCGTTCATCAATTCCATATACTTGGCGTAGTTAGATACCGTTTTTATCAGTTTGGTAGGTTGATTCAGTGAAAAAGTAGCATTGTAGGACACGCTGACCTTTCCTGTTTGTCCGGTTTTGGTAGTAACCAGAATAACCCCATTTGCCCCTCGGTTACCATAAATAGCACACGAGGCCGCATCTTTCAGGATGGAAATAGAAGCAATATCGTTGGGATCTACATTATTCAGACTTTGTTCCATCCCATCCACCAACACGAGTGGTGAAGAGCTGTTCAGGGTACCTACTCCCCGAATATTGAAAGAAAAGCCTTCATTATATGGAGTCCCGGAGCTTTGCATCACCTGCAAACCGGCTGTCATACCGCTCAACGCCTGCGAAGCACTGACCAAAGGACGGGAAAGTGATTCCTTTTCCAAATTTACCGTAGCAACCGAACCGGTCAGGTTCACCTTCTTTTGCGTGCCATAACCAACCACTACTACTTCTGAAAGCATTTTCACATTCTCTCCCATTACAATGTTGAATGTCGTCTTGCCGGGCGACAATGAAATTTCCTGCGTGTCAAAACCGATATAAGACACTTGCAATTTCTTAGCGTCCTCCGGTATTTCCAATTCAAATTTCCCTTCCATATTACTCACCGTGCCAATATTAGTACCGGGAATTGATACCGATACTCCAATTAACAATTCATCATTGACATCGCTGATGACACCATTGATACGCCGTTTCTTATCCGATTTCTGAACGACAGGCCGGGTGATAATAATATGATTATCTTTTATTTTATAAATCAACTCCTGTCCTTTCAGAATCTGATCCAGTGCCTTGCTTATCGGTTGATTATCTACCTTTACAGTTACCTTACGGGTCAGGTCCACATCATTTTTCTCATATACTAAGGATACATTTCCTTTGACCTCCAACTCCCGGAACGCTTTACGCACCGTTACGTCCTGCAAATGTAAGGTCACCTGTTGTGCATGAACCGACAGTGGAAGAACTGCGGCTAATAGCACGAAGAACATGCATTTGATGATTTTACTCATTGATTTAAGTTTTTATATGTATATCTTTTGTTACTAACTCATTGTCTTACAATGTTCTTATTTAAACATTATCCAGGATTGCGAACTAGCTTCATTATCCGCATTTTTCACATTGCCGTTCGTTTCCCAATCGTATCTACCGGCTACCTTTCCTAAAGGCACCCCTCTACTATCATCCCGAATAACAACAGGACTATGATAGTTCTCACCAAACACAATGGCATCCGTACAACCCACTTCCTGCAATGCCACAGCAACTTCCCGTAAAGAAGAGCCATCACTAAAGACATTCCAAGCTGCTTTTACCGAGTTATAAGAATTCGTAAAACGATTACTTACAAAAATGACCAAGTCTCCTTCTTCCGTGATACCGACAGCCCGGCGTCCTACAGGCTTGCCATCAAAAGTCCAAATGCTTACCGGATTAGCAGCCCATGAATTACTTCCTGACAATGCTCCATCCATTCCTCTGTTACGGGTCGAAGTATTTCTTCCTTCATTAGTGGCAAATGTCTTGTAAAGTTCTGCATTTTCTCCGGCAATCATGATCTGCCCTTTTTGCAACGGATAGGAATATCCACTGACAGCACTGGTTGGAGACCACTGTACTCCATTGGCAGCTTGTTTGCCGGCTCCGCCGCTGGTAAACTTATACAAGTTATTATCTATCACTTCTGCATACGAAATCTCCGCTTTTCCATCAGCTGTAATTCCCAGAGTTCCCGGACAATACTTCAAAGAAGTAGATAGGTTATATCCGAGACGCGGTGCGGATAGCAGCCCACTATCATTCCACCCGAGGCTATAAAATATCGGTACCCAGAATTGCCCGGACAATCCCGGAACAAACAATGAATAATCCATATTATCATTCATGATAGCTGTTGTACGATGTTGAGCAGTGGGTTCAGCCCATGTTACATTGTCTTTATTCATATCCCAGCTAACCTTCATATTTATTCTACCGGCAGGAATAGTTATCAACCATCCCGTATTACCGCTCCTTCCATGCAAGTTTTTATTTTCATAGACAATCATGAAATCAGGAATACAAATACTACTGTGTTGGCTTTTTAGATCAGCAGTAATATTTTTCCAGTTTACCCCTGCGTCAATAATTCCATTTACAGCACTCAACTGATATTTTTTAGTCATGTTGTTCGTATTGTCTTTTACAGTAATAGTAAGTGTGCTACTTAGGTCAACAATCAGGTTTCCGTTTTCATCCTTTTGACTGACGGGATCCGTAGAGATGATTTCTGCGTTATCTGCCAAAGTCGGCATCAACACAACGTTTGCAAATGCAGTGTTTTGTTTGAAACGTAACGAAGCGATGCCATTAATAAAGTTAGCACTAACCTGCTCTGTGTTACAAGTAGCCGTTACGCCTCGAAGTAGCTGAGTAGAAGTGCTGAAAATGGTATATTCGATATCATCTGCTCCATCATTCACTTTAATACGGGTGATACCGCTGCTCAAGTCCAGTACAGCATCAGTAGTGAGCGGATCAATGGGCTTTGCCCATTCATCCGCCAGTTTGAGTTTCACATTCACCGCACTTTGGTCGTCCAAAATGCGAAAATCTAAGGCTATGACCCTACTGTTCTGGTCAATAAGACCATTTATCCAGTTCCCTGTGCCATCTTCTGCCTGTATGGCTACCAATGGTTCTTTTACGTACCCCGGATCTTCGGATAAGACAACACCTTTCAGTTCATCTTCTCCGCATGACGTGAATATAAACACAAGGAATGTGCTTAATAGAAAATGTAGTTTCTTCATACAATATTATTTAAATAAGAAATAGCTTATTTTCTGTTATTCCTGAAAACAATCTTTATCCTGCATGACTAAACTAAAACAGCTGTTTGTATACCTTATAACTTAAAAAAGAGTGTCGCGCTATGCTCTTTTACAATCCTTCTTTTTACCATTCATAGAGATTCAGGTTAAAATATGCTTTATTGGCCTATTCATTAATATGACAGCCAGATTAATAAAAAGTATAGTGAGAAATGATTTTTTTATTCGTTCAGCCCTTCAACTCATCTTTTTATTAGTGAGTTTGGTCATCTTACATTTTTTCAATACCTTGCCCCCGAATTATCCATCGGAGAAACAGAACCTGTGAGTATTCACCTTAATATATTAACTAATAAATCAAATATACGATTTCTGAAAGACATAATGGAAAAAAACCTGGAAACAGAGATTATCGAGGCCCTGAAATCGGGTAAAGAGGAGGCATTCCGATACATCTATAAAACTTACTATACAGATCTTTGCCGGATAGCGAGAGGGTATTTGACAGACTCTTATCTATCAGAATCTATAGTAGAAGATTTGGTGTATAGTCTATGGGAAAACCGCTCTAAAATAACAATTAACACCTCATTGAAGAACTACCTTTTCAGAAGTGTAGCCAATAAGTGTATCAATTATCTTCAGCTTGAATATGTGAGAAGGGAAACGGCCTGCTCGTCAGAAGACCTGGTCATTTACAGCGATTTATGGTCCTTGGGCGAAAATCCGGTTGAGCATTTAGAGGGTAAAGAGCTACATTCTATTATCCAGAAGACGATTGACGGCTTATCTCCGGAAACCCGGAAGGTATTTTTATTGAGTCGTTTTGAGAACAAAAGACAAGAAGAAATTGCCGAAATCATGGGAATCACTATTCATACAGTGAAATATCACATGCGAAGTGCACTGGATAAACTGAAGGAAGCAGCAAGATCTTATCTTGCCCTGATTGTAATGTTTATTACGAATATATTTAATTAATATTAAAAAGCAAAGTAATTCACTATACTTCTTCTATTGACAAACTGTCCTGATGATAGCGCAGGTATATGATTTTCAATAGATATTAAGTTTAAGATGGTATGAAAGAAGAATTTGACAGACTGATATATGATTTCCTCTCGGGAAGTATCACCAAAGAGGACTTGCATAAGTTGAACGAATGGATATACTCCGATCCGGAGAATCAGAAATATTTTGAACAGCAGAAACGAATCTGGCTTCTGTCTGCCGAGTATAAAAATGTATCTGTACACGAGGAACAAGCCTATAACAGATTTGCGAAACGAATCCGCAAACATAAGAGTGCTCCGGCAGGAAAGATGAGAAGAGCCTTATTTGTGAAGTATGCAGGTTACGCAGCGGCAATCATTATATTACTGTTTACCACTCCTTTTATAATTTATAATTTTACAACACCTGATGATTCTTTGATTTCCGAAGTATACGCTCCAAGAAAATCGAAATTAAAAATGAAGCTTCCTGACGGTTCTATAGTGTGGTTAAACGCAGATTCCAAGCTTTCTTACTCCGAGAGTTTTAGTCGGAAGAATCGCAATGTCCGGCTGGAAGGCGAAGGGTATTTTGAGGTAGAGCATGGAGAGCATCCATTTGTTATACAAACAGACTCCGCACAGATCAAGGTACTGGGTACTAAGTTTAACGTTAAAAATTATGGTGATGAGAATTATATAAAGGTATCACTCCTAGAAGGTTCCATTGTCTTATTGTGCATCAACCAAGAGTTTATAATGAAGCCTAATCAAACGATGACAGTTAATAAGCTTGACCAAACTTATAAGCTGACCGAGAGTGCTGACTATGCTGAACAGTGGATCAACTGCAAAGTATTCTGGGATGAAGTTCCTATGTCGATCATTTCTAAAGAGTTGGAGCGCCAGTTTGATGTGACATTCGCATTTGAGTCAGAGCAACTCAAGAATTTGATTTTCCATGGAAGTTTTATTATAGAAACAAATAATTTGGAGAAAATATTGGATATTATGTCTGAAACAAATAAATTTAGCTACTCAATTGAAAAAGATAAGGTATATATCCATTCATTGAAAAAATAAGAAACGATTAAAGAATCTTCAAAAATAATATCATGACTGCACAAGAGTTTTTTAAGAACGATCTGTTTGCCGAAAATGCAGGAGTAGTACTGCTGGAAGTACGCAAAGGTTACAGTAAAGCCAAATTAGAAATAAAACCCGAACATCTTAACGCAGGTGCCCGCACACAAGGAGGAGCGATCTTCACATTAGCAGATCTGGCGCTTGCCACAGCTGCCAACTCGCACGGTACACTAGCTTTCTCTCTCTCGTCCACTATTACTTTCCTACGTGCCAGCGGCCCCGGAGATACTCTCTTTGCCGAAGCACGCGAACGCTATATCGGTCGAAGTACAGGTTGCTATCAGGTAGATATAACAAACCAAGACGGAGAGTTGATTGCAACTTTTGAATCTAGCGTATTCCGAAAGGATCAGAAAGTGCCTTTCGAAGTTCAGGAATAAAACAGGAAAGCGCATCAACACTTTTAAAAGTATACCTTTTAGAAACAGATAACGCGGATGATACGGATAAAAAGATAATAAATCCGTGTCATCCGCGTTATCCGCGTCTAAAAAATAACAGGTTGGCAGGGCCATTTACTTCTGATATGCCTTCGTTTTTTCTATATATCTATTTAACGATAGAAGTCAGCGGATGCCGGTTACCCGTCACATTATTCAGGAATGCTTTTGCCGAACCGAAGTTCAGGAATAAATCCAGACGGACAGGAAGATGGTTCAAGTCGTCCGTCACGAAGAAAGTAATCACCTCCTTTTCTTTTCCTTTCTTATCATATTCTACCAATGAGAAGATCAGGCAACGGTAAGTAACTCCATTCTCCGCTTTCACATTTTCTTTTCCACGGTAGATAAGCGTTTGCTCTTCCACTTTACGGCCCGTAGCCATCGGGAACTTGATTTTGTCTCCCACCTTATAATCTGCAGGGTCGTAAGAACGTGCCTGCGCCAAGATGCTTAACATATCGTATATACAACGGCTATCGCTAGCTTCAGATTCATCAAACGCTCCATCCCGATAAGTACGTTTCTGGTTTACGAGGCAAAGACCGTCCTTATAAGAAAACCAAGCCTCATCAACCGTGTAACGTTTTCCCTCTTCGGCACCTTTGCGGAAATAGCGCGGTTCCAGTTTTTCACCGATCACACAAGTCAGCGTATCGCGCATCTTGAAAAAGAAGTCTGCCCGTTTACTGCCCAAAGCAAGCAGGTTAATCCGGTAGGCAGGTTGTGAATGATAAGTAGTAGCATTCGTCGTCAGACTGGCAAGTCCGGCTTTCACCCAGACAAACTTCCAGTTAAAATATAAATCATACATTACGTGTTCGCCGGATTGAAACGCATCATTCTTCGCTTCACATTGAGCACTGGCTGGGAGGGCGAAAGCTCCCATCAGTAAGGCCACTAATCCGATAATAAAATTGCGTCGAACGCTAACGACGGCGGTTCTGACTATTTCGTTCCCGATCCTTTTTCTTCTTGTCTTCATCTGGTTTTTGTTTTTTAAGTTCATCCAGCTTTTGCTTATCCAGCGGAACTGCATGAATATCCCAACTTTGTTCTAGATCCCAGTTGGCTTTCGGCTCTAAAATCTGATTATAATAATACACCTCTTCGGGCTGCACCCCTTTTTCAAAATTGCCGGTATCCCATTCACCGTTTCCATTCCGGTCGTTAATCAACCGGGCGGAGTACTTACCGGGATTTAAGTAATAAAAGTCGGCATAACCTCCTTCCTCTACTCTTCTTCGGCGTACCACTTTATCCTGCGCATCCAACAGTTCAACGAAAGCATTAGGTTCCGCTCCCGTCACCACAAACGTGATTTTGGCATATTCTTCCAAACTACGCACCTTGAACCCTTGTTTTATTTTGTCTGTAAACAATCCGTATATACCATGGAACGCAGTCGAGTCTACCGAAAATTCATATTCCAGTGTCGGCTCCCAATCATAATACAGATTGAACCTCTTTAGATTCACAGAGTCCTGTTCAAAGTCGAATGGTATATCTTTCCAGAGCGTATCTACCTTTTGCCGTAGATGGATGGCCGCAGTATCGAAACTGGCTATCGGTTCTTCAAAACTCAAAGAGATAGAACCATATACATCCATTGACGAAGGAGCACCGACATTTACCGGCAAGAATTTTGTCGGTTCGGGTTCATCCTCTTCACCTTTCTTTTTCTTCTTTTTCTTTTTGTCCTTATCCGGCTCCTCTTTCTTATATTTCTGCTTCGAAACGAGGTTGAGCGTATCCGTACGGGGCACTAACTGATTCAATGTATCCGTATAAAGATAAGTCAGGCTCATGGCCAGCGTATCCTGCTTAAAGAGCAGGGAGTCTTTTACCCAATAATGGATGGTGTCGTTCCGCTGATTCTTTTCGATAACAAAAGCATCCTTTTCATCGAAGTTCAAGCCTTTCAATACAGGCAAAGTATCTGCCTTACCTGCAAAATAGAACGTAAACTTCTGCGGAACCAGTCTTTCCGACTTGATAAGGTATTGCGAATAATTGAGTTCCTTAAAGGCACGGAGGATGACATCATCCGGCAAATAATGCATATATTTCTTCTCAACAATCGTGTCATAAGTCAATGAATCCACCCAAGCCGTATCCATGCGGATACGTTCTTCCATACGAGGGATAATCAACGAGTCATGGAAAGCGATCATCTCGCTCTTCTGATTAAAAGTGAAGTTCTGGTCGGCATCCATCAAACCGTAGATACGATACTTGCCGGGAGCTATACCCCGGATAGAGAAACGCCCACGGCTGTCCGTACGTGCCACACGGTCGAAAGGCAATTTGTTGAAAGCCGAATCGTTCAAGTTGGAATGTAGTCCGACAAGCATACCTTTAATAGGCTCCAGGTTAGAGGCATCGAGCATCGTTCCTGCTACTTCCATCGTATCGATTTCCGTACCGGTAGAGAACGTAAATGCAAAATTCCCTAGCGGGTTACCTTCATTATTGTCGACAATTGCATCCGAGAAGTCAATCGTATAGGTCGTGTTAGGCTTCAAAGAGTCGAGTAGGTTGACTTGTATTCTCTTGCCGGAAGCCTTGATTTCCGGTTGCTGTATCTGGGGAGGAGAAACAACGACTTTTTCGGTTGCTTTCTCCAGCTTAATAAACTCATCAAACATCAAAGAAATTTTAGTCCTTTCATTATTCAGAGCGCCCGCAGCAGGAGTACTACCGATGAAACGGGGCGGCGTCTCATCATAAGGGCCTCCGTCCGGCCGTCCAATACTGGCGCAGGAATATAACATAGCTCCCAGCGTTACTACCGGAAGCACCTTGCGAACTATTTGCTTTATCTTTTGATTCTCAAATTGTAACATGCTGCAAAAATAAGCGTTCTTATTCAATAAACACCACACTTTCTAGCTAATTTATTAAAAAAGGAAAGGGTGACTTAAGGTAATAAACAATATTTGCGACGTTTTTATTTTTTTCCTGCTAATATAATTAGTTTTATTGCCTAAAGAGATTACCTTTGTTGCCTAATCTTTTTTCGTTCCACTATAGTGTTCCGCAAAGAACACTATAGTTTCCCTTGCGGAGCACTATAGTGGGACGAAAGAGAAACTATAGTGGAACGAAATAAAAGTAGCAAGTGAAGTAAATCCGGATAGGCAAACGGATTTATCAATGTGCCTACACTAAATAAAAACGAATATGAGTATACAATATGACCTTTACGACACGCCTGACATTCAACAAACAGGCGACGCACAACCGCTTCATCCCCGCGTAGTATTCAAAGGAACCGTCGATCAGGAAGAATTTCTAGACCGTGTACACAAATTCACAGGAATAAGCCGCAGTTTACTGGCGGGCGCCATGCAGTCTTTCCAAAACGAGTTGAGAGATTTGATTGCCAACGGATGGATTGTGGAACTGGGAGATATCGGATATTTTTCAGTGTCTTTAAAGGGACCTCGTGTAATGAAGAAAAAAGATGTGCACGCACAATCTATTGAGCTGAAGAATGTCAATTTCCGGGTAGGCAGCCAGTTTAAGAAAGAAGTAGGCCAGCAAATGAGACTAGAACGTGGAGAATCGATGACTCGTCACCATGGGAAAGGGCACAGTGAAGAAGAATGTTTGACAATAATCAACCAGCATCTGAACAAATATCCCTGCCTGACCCGCACCGACTATAGCCGATTGACAGGACACGACAAAAAACGTGCTTTGAAAGAACTGAATGCTTTTATCGAACGTGGACTCTTAATCCGTTATGGAACAGGCAAACAGGTGGTTTATGCAAAGAAAACAGAAAGTTAAGTTAAAATCATCTAGCAGAATTACCTAGAATTCCAATTCTGAACTGAACAAAAAAACAATAATTCAGTGTAGGGTTCTTTTTATATTAATCATATTTATACTGACTTTTAGTAAATCAGAACTATCTATGAAATTATAAAACAAGATTACTTGCTTTATCAATATTTATTGCTACTTTTGTAGCGGTTTCCTTTCATACGTAGAGAGGAACATTTTATTTTTTATAGAGAACGATTATTTATTGCATTCAACCATAAATTCGGCAAAAATTTACCGCGAATGGCAATAAGTGATGTCAGGTCTCGCGCACACTTCTGTATATAATTTGTTTATATACCCAATGGGCGTGGGACTATCACTTATGTCGCGGAGGGTCTTTGCCGAGCCTATGGTTGGCGTACAGTTGGTAGTTTCCCACGCTCTCTTTTTTTAAACCGCGCACCACAGGGAAATGATGCGACAAACATAACAAAGATATGTACGACGACCTGAAAGAAAACATTATTCTAGTAATGCAGCACCCTATCGCGCGCCGCCCCATCTCCAACTTATCAGATGAAGAACGAGAAAAAGCATTTGACTTGTTGAACTATCTTTCAACTTTATCCGTTGACGAAAACTATACCTTGTTAGATTACATCCAAATGGCACGTCTTGAATATGCACTTGGAGAGCTTGAGTATAAAACAACCAATGATACAGAAAAAGTAATACGACATTTTAGAACCGCCCTCCAACATCTGGAGAAAGGAGGGTTCGACTTAAGTATAAGCAAGTGGACAGAGTTAGTCAGCCTGCGAACCAAAGAAGACACGGAATAATTCAGAATCATAACCCTTACCAGTATATATAGAAGATAGACAACAAAGCGAAAAAGATTGCTTGTGCAAGTAGTCCTTTCGTTCTATCTTTGAAGAGGATGCCTTCCCCACACTTGATACCCCAATATCTTAATCGGCATCCTCTTCTTCTATCTTTCTGCTAAATCTTTTTTACATAAAATTCCCCAATACAGCAGCATTCTACTTATTAACTAATTTATTAACGCACAATTCTTTTTCAGCTTGGTCATGAATTTCGGAAACCATATCTTTGCATCGTGATCACAAAACAACAATAAAACAGATTAACTAACTATTAAAAAAAGAAAGACTATGGCATTAAAGTATGTTGTCAAGAAAAGAGTTTTCGGCTTTGACAAAACAAAGACTGAAAAGTATGTAGCACAGAATGTAATTACCAATACGGTAAATTTCAGAGATTTATGCAAGGAAGTATCCATGTTCGGTATGATTCCCGAAGGCGCAGTGAAACACGTGATTGACGCACTGATTGATGCGTTGAACACGAACCTAAACAAAGGATTGTCTGTGCAATTAGGTGACTTCGGATGTTTCCGTCCGGGCATGAGTTGCAAAAGCCAGAAAGAGGAAAAAGATGTAGATGCCGATACCGTTCGTCGGGTGAAAATTGTATTTACGCCGGGATATAAATTTAAGGATATGCTGGATAATGTAAGTATTTACAAGACGGAAGGAAACGGCGGCACCTCTTCCGGAAATGGAGGGGGAAATAAACCGGAAAATCCGGACGAAGGCGGTAGCGGTGAGGCCCCGGATCCTGCAGCATAAAACTGGAACAAGGGACCACACATAGAAAAGGACTTCTTCCCATAAAAATGAACCCTAAAAGTTAGACAAAAACTTTTAGGGTTCGCTTAGTCATAGTTACCAGCCTGTATTTTGACCTAAATTAGGATTCTTATAATATTCAGTCTGTGGTATAGGATATAAGTACATCTTATCATCCCAGTTACGTGTTTCAAGCAATTCTTTCTTATAAACAGGCAAGCTGTTTTCCAAAGTGATCTTGATGCAATAAATAGCTTTGGTTTTATCACCGATTTTCCAACGGCGGATATCCCAGAACCTATGGTCTTCGAACGCAAGTTCCACTCGTCTTTCACGACGGACGCTTTCAGTAAACGCATTGCCGCTTGTTGTAATGGCAGGCATATCAGCAGCAGCACGCACCTGATTCAGTGCCGCACGTGCAGACAACGGATGATCATTATCCGTATAATCAGCGTCTTTCCAGGCATCCATTGCTTCCGCATAGTTCAGGAGAATTTCCGCATAACGGAATATGATGAAATGGTGCGGTTTCTTTTTCTCATTGGAAGGAGCTAGAGAAACAGTCTCATTCATATACTTCTTCAAATAATAACCTGTAGTAGTCGCTCCGGTTGTTCCGGCACCGTCTTTTCCTCCTTCATAAGACTGGATGGTCAAGTTCATCCATGTATCGCCATTGCAAAGCACCGTTTTATAGAATCTTGGGTCTCTGCCTTCATACGGATTCTGCCCCGGTGTAATCTGTTCCCAGTCAAAGTCTTTTCCATTAGTCATCTGGAAGGCATCCACCAGGTTCTGGGTGGGCACGTTGCCTGTTTTCCCCTTTTCATAACTGATGGGCAAATTGTTAGCTTCAAAATCAAAGCTTTCCCCATTTCTACGTTCAAAAATTAATTGCGGAGATTTCAATACATCGTTTCCACCATTCTTGTCATACAGAGGATCTACATTCGTCTTCGGCAAACTGTACCAGTTCTCTTTTATGATAGCATAAGCCGCATCGGCAGCCGCTTTCCATTTATCAGCATCCTGTGCGGGATTATGCAACAAACTCGCCGCATAAAGAAGAGCACGGGATTTCAATGCCAACGCTGTACCTTTGGTCACACGTCCCGTCTCCGCCCAAAAGTCCTGATGACTGACAGGCAGAGTTTTGGCCGCGTCACTACATTCATCACAGATATATTTTATCACTTCATTGAAAGAAGTCTTTTCCACGCCGTTGATTTCATCCAAAGCATACGTACGTGTCAAAAGTGGAATATCACCGTATCGTTTAGCCAGTTCGAACAGATAAAAAGCTCGCAACACCCGTAATTCTTCACGATACATGGTAGCTTTGGCTATGTCTTCTTCATACGTGTCGTTCCAGCGGAAACGCTCCAGTTTTTCCTGTGAATAGTTTTCAAGAAATGAATTGACGGAACGGATAGCTCCATAGCACTTCGACCACATATTATCGACTGCATTGTTGGGACTCCAGGCATTGTTATAAAAGTCGTGAACACTATTATCACTCCAGATATAAACAGAATTATCCGTTGCAGACTCCCTCAAAGCCCCGTCGAGCACTCCGAGATCTCCGGGCAACTGGCTATAAACGTAGGTAGCCAAACCTTTCACATTGCTAAAGTAGGAATAGGCCTCTTCCCTGTCCAAGCCTGTCGATTCGTCCAATTCGAGCAAGCTACACCCCGATACGGATAATAGCAAACCTGTATATAATAGGATATATTTTCTCATGGTCATCTCACATTTTAGAAGTTAATATTCAACCCGAAATAAACAGAAGTCATATCCGGATAATTGATTTTCAGATCTTCACAGTTCATATACTTCACATGATCGAGCGAAAAAAGATTGTTAGCTCTCGCATACACCTGAATCTTCTCCATTTTCACTTTCTTCGCCCAAGAGGAAGGAAGGTTATAGTAGACATTCAGGTTACGAAGTTTGAAATAGCTCCCGTTCTCCAACCACTGTGTACTGTTTCTGAAGTTATTGGCATTATCCAGCGTGGTCAGGCGGGGGACATTTGCGATGTCTTTCGTTTCTTCCGTCCAGCGGATTCTGTCATTCAGATACCAGTTGGAAATATTCGTGTTGTTTCTCAACGGCCAGTATACGCTGGCAGTGTTCAACATCACACTATAATGGGCTACTCCTTGAAACAGAGCATCCACGCCGAAACCTTTATATTCAAATCCCAAATTAATGCCATAATAAATCTCCGGTATGGCAGTGGAATATCCTATCGCCTTCTGGTCATTGTTGTCAATCACGTTATCGCCATTCAGATCCCTGTACTTGACATCACCTGGACGTACTTCCGAGAATTTCTGCACCGGACTGCTCTTTATGTCCGCCTCATCTCTGAAATAACCGATAGCCTCCCAGCCAAAACACTGCCCGACAGGGTAACCTTTTTTAGACAAATAGCCATACGGCTGATATCCCTCACCATTTTCTACGACTTTACTTTTGGCATAGGAGAAGTTGGCTCCGATATAATAGTTGAAGTCCTTGTATTCCTTTTTCCACATGGCAGAGAGTTCCGTTCCTTTTGTTTCCACTTTTCCTGCATTCATCTGCGGAATAGTAACCCCGATTGCCGATGAGATCAGCCCACTTCCGTCAATCAGGATATTAGTACGCTTGTCATAAAAACCGTCAATAGAAAAAGTCAGTCCCTTGAACAGGCTCATATCCAAACCGATATTATATTTATCCGCAACTTCCAGATCCAGTTGTTCCATTGCCAACACTCCTTCCTTCAGGCTACTTCCGGCAGAAGTATTTCCGGCCTGAAAATAGTAAGCACCGCTTCCTACCCAATATTGCTTATCCATGTCATAATCATAAATATCATATCCGGAGCGTCCGTAAGAAGCACGAAGTTTCAGATAATCAAAAGCGGAAATTTCTTTCATGAAATTCTCGTTCGAAAGTATCCAGGCGGCAGAAATGGCGGGATATGCACGATACTTGTCGTTCTTCCCCAATACGCTACTTCCAAAACAGTTGGCTACGATATCCACCATATAACGGTTGTCAAAATTATAACCTGCGGTTCCGATGATGTATTGACGGTAACGACTGTTATTAGCCCCTGTCAACGTCATTGATTCTTGACGAAACATAGCACTGGCCGTAAAATCATGTTTATCCCATGTCCGGTGATAATTGACCTTCGCTTCAAAATTGGCATGTATGTATTGATTGGCCAATCCTTTGTTGCTGATTTCCAGTTCATCGTTAGGATTTCCGTAATTCGTGTAAATCGGTTCTCCGTCTGTGCCTTTTTCAATGGTCTGGTACATAAAACTTTTCTTGGCTGTTTCCTGATAGGTCGCATTATTATCATAAGCAATAGCGAGTTCCGCACTCAACCCGCGAGTCAATACAGACAAATCCTGCACCAACCGCAAATCCGCCTGCAACATACGCTGATTCAGTTTATAATAACCTACGTCCGCCAGATTGGCTATCGGGTTTGTTTTCAGCACATTGTTACTGCCCCAGAATCCATTCAGTGTCTGCACGGGAAATGCGGCGGACGGGGTGTTGAAAATCTGTTCAAACAAAGTAGCTTCCGATGTGGTGGGACGCTTGGTCTCTCGCAGCATACCGAGCATACTCAATTTCAATTTTGTCGCGTCCGTAATATCCACATCCAGATTCATGCGAAGATTGAGGAAGTATTTCTTCATCTGGGAGTTATAGCGATCTGTATAATCAGTGTACTTGCTATTCAGCAGCCCCATATCGTTTTTGTAATTGAGGACACTGAAATAACGAAGCCGCTTGCCACCTCCGCGGAAAGTGATGTCCAGTTGATGACTGGTTGTATGATTACGTAACGCTTCTTTCTGCCAGTCCACATTCGGATAAAGATCGCTATTGCCTCCGGACAGGAAAGAAGCCTCATCCATGTCCGGTTGCAAGCCATCATATCTCAATGCTTCATTACGGGCTTTGGCATAGGTATAAGCATCGGCAAACTCCGGCTGATTAACAGGGAAGCCTAAACCAAACTTGTAGTCTACTTTTATATCCTTCTGGCTATATATACCGCGTTTGGTAGTTATCAATACCACTCCGTTAGCGCCTCTGCCTCCCCAAAGAGCAGTAGCAGCACCGTCTTTCAAAACGGATATTGATTCTATTTCCGAAAGGTTAATATATTCGAGAGGGCGTGCAAAACCATCTACTACAAATAAAGGTGTATCTCCATTCAAAGAACCGCGTCCCCGCACATTGAGACGAGATTTATCTGTGCCCCAGCTAGTGTTCTGCATCACACTCAATCCCGGCAACAAGCCATAAATGGCATTGTAAGGACTAGTGGCAGCATTTTTATCTAATTCATTCGAATAAATGGTAGAGACAGCCTGTGTCTTCCGTAATTCGGTGGTCGTCTGTGTGCCCAGATCGATTACCTTATCTTGTCCTTCATTATTTTGCGCTATACCCGTAGTGGCAAACGCCAACGAGAAAGCTACGATATAAAGTGATTTATTCATAATCATTCTTCTTATTGTTCAACGATTTGATTATTACCAACCCGGATTCTGAATCAATCCATATTTCTTGTTTATCTCATCTATAGGCAGAGGCAACAGGAAATACTTGTCGTTCCACTTTTCAGGTTTTGCATACTGACGCGTTTCCGCCATTGCATGAGATACGGCATAAGAAAAGCCGCTTGGCTCACCGGCCGCTTTTTTAATAATCAGACGTGACAATTGTCCGGTAAATATATCTGCGCGTTTCCAACGTACCAGATCGAAATAGCGTACTTCTTCATAGCCGAATTCAATGGCTCTTTCGCGTAATATTGCTTCACGCAACGGTTTGCCGGCCGGAACATCTGTTGCCGAAATCGCAGGCATACCCGCACGCAGTCTGGTTTTATTCAGATAATCATAAGCCGTATTGCCAAACTCATCACGGACTTCCGCCTTATTCAATTCGTTCATCGCTTCGGCCATATTCAAATAAACCTCCGGAAGGCGGATCAACGGACAAGAATAAAATTTACCATTCACTTCGTCATTGAAGTTCCGTATGAATTTTCTCATGGCAACCCCATTGTAACTCATTCGTCCGTCTTTATAAGGCGCCTGGGTGGCTCCTTCATAAATCTGCACTTTCTGGGCGCCCTTAAACTTATCTCCATTCACAGCAACCGTTTCATATAAGCGGATGTCTCTTCTGGGGTTTCCGTCCTTATCAAAGAAAGGGAATTTATTATGGTCCGGATTGTTCCAGTCGAATTCTGTTCCGTCTTTCATCTGAAACATATCGACATAAGTCAATGTAGGAGAAGCAACTCCATAACGCATCTGGGCAAACGGAAGCTTTCCGGTAGCATAAGTGGTGAATCTTCTGGAAGAAATCAAGACTTCACCGTTATGGCGATTGAAATATCCTGCTGCAAAATCATCGCGGGGATTACCTGTATTCACCAGTTGATAAGCGTCCAAGTTCTTTTTATTAGCCCGCATAAATTCTAATCCGGCATCCAACGCCTTCTGCCACCTGTCTGGTGAATAGTTACCATACCAAGTAAGGAATTGAGACGAAGCATCTCCTTCCAGATAGGGTTTTTCAGCATTAAATAAAGGACTCGCCACAAACTGAAGCACCCTGGACTTTAACGCTAAAGCAGAAGCAGCCGTCATTCGTCCGTCATTATCTGCATTCACCTGCCAAGGCAGTACAGAGGCTGCCGCATCCAGTAATCCAACAATCTTCTGTACGGTTTCTTCCACTGTCATACGAGGAAATTTCATCGCATCTTCTGCCGTATATGCATGGTCTATCCACGGCATACCACCATAATAACGGAGCATTTGAGAATAATGATAGGCAATGATTACTTGCGCTTCCGCTTTTCCTATCGCTTTCTCATCCGCAGTCATATCCGGCACTCTATCCACATTCTCAATGTAAATGTAGGCTCTTCGAATACCATAAACCGGCCCTACTCCTATCGTAGCACTGGCGACATCCAACCGATATGGAAGATGTTCCAGATATGTATTTGTTCCGTCCACTGTTCCTGTATAGAATTTAGGCGCTCCCTTTTTCGTCCAGTCACCCAGATCGGTTAGCATTTCCAGAACGCCATATCCCAGACGTCCTTGCATCGGCAGATAATCCGGCAGGGAATGATAAGTTTCCGCCAGTGCCTGCTCAGCATATACCTTTTTGTTAAAAACAGAATCGATATTCTGTTCGTTACTTATCGGCTTATCCAGAAATTTCTCTCCAAATTTAAGGTCTTCGCACCCTATCAGTGTCAATACAGAGAGAGAAAGACAGCCTATATATTTTTTATAGTTTTTCATTGTCAGCACTATTAAAAGGTTAGATTAATACCTAAATTATATATTTTAATGATAGGGTAAGAATCCGCATTATTCGGATTACATTCAGGGTCCATGATGTCAAACTTATCAAAAGTCAGCAGATTATAGCCTGTCAGTTTTATACCTAACTGCTGGATACCCAGTTTCTTCAACATCTTCTTATCTGTGAAGTTATATCCTATTGTCACATTCTTCAGCTTCAAATAAGAACCGTCTCGCACCCACAAAGAGGAGGAACGCATATTATAGACTGCATTTGTCTCTGTAAACCGCGGTGTAGTAGCTGTATTAGCCGTTTCCGGTGTCCAGCGCGTATCTGCATGGAACTGCATCAAACCACGGATTTTACCATTACCAAAAGGTTCTCTGAAAGCTCCGTCCAGCAACAAAGAGCGTTGTGCAGCACCAGTCCAGTTCATCGTCAGGAAAAAGCCTTTGTAATTGATGCCATAATTCAATCCGAATGTATAAGCCGGACGAGTCGGGTTTCCAATGATAGTCTGGTCGTCGGAAGTAATTTCCTCATCACCGTTCAAATCCCGGTATTTCACATCACCCGGTTTCACGGACACACCCGGATCGGGCAGACCTGCTACCAGTTTGCCGTTCTCTCCGAAGTCCGCTTCTGTATAGAAACCGTCCGCTACATACCCGAAGAGTGTCCCGACCGGATTTCCTGTCCGCCACATATAAGGTTCATTAGGCTCAACCTCGTCTTGGAAAATAATCTTATTCTTTGAATAGGAAACGTTTGCCTGAACATTATACTGAACCTGCCCAATCTTGTCATTCCACCTCACTTCTACCTCATATCCACGGTTTTTCACTTTACCCATATTTACGGCAGGTAGAATTGATGAAGTCAACCCCGTTAATAAAGGTACTGTCTTACGATTGATGAGAATATCCTTACGTTCTTCGAGGAAATAGTCCAAAGAGATTTTCAGACGGCTCTTCAAGAAATGAACGTCCAATCCATAGTTCTGTTTCAGCGCAGTTTCCCAAGTCACGTTCGGATTACCCAGACGCTTCTCCAATGCACCCAGAATTAACGCCTTACTGTTATAACCAAAGTTGAATCCATACTTATTGTTATTCCATCCGTCTACTCCGCTCAGATTCACATCATAAGAGTCCGGCAGGAATAAGAAGCGGTTATTTCCAAGATTGTCATTTCCGACCAAGCCGACAGAAGCACGGAATTTCAGATAATCAACCACCTTCTGTTTTTTCATGAAGGCCTCTTCCGACAGGATATAACCGATGGAACCGGCAGGAAACGCACCGAATCTCTTACCCGGAGCAAAATTCTCAGAACCATTATAACCGAAGTTAACTTCTGCCATATAGCGGGATTTGTAATCATACGTCAGACGGCCTACAAAACCGATGTAAGCAGACGGTACTCCCACCCATTGAGCGGGATAGTATTTCTTACTCTGATTGTACAAGAACAATCCCCCGACATTATGAAAACCAAACTTACGGTTATATCTCAAGCTTGCTTCCAGATACCAGTCTCGTGCCCGCGAGGAAGTTTCCTCATATTGCAAGCTCTTATTTTCTCCTTTGATCTTATAAACAATATTCTTGTTGAAATCTGGCGAATCATAACCAAGTGACGGATCTTCCAAAGAAGATTGATAGAAAGGCATAAATTGTTCCACTTGCCCTTTACGCTTTTTGGTAAAACCATAACTCGTATTATAAGCACCTTTTATTTCCGCCGACAATCCTTTGGTTATGAAATCCAACTTCTGATTCAACAGAAGGTCCAGATTCATCGTATTATTAATAGCAGTTGAGTAACCCGTTCCATAACATTTAGGCAAAGCACTGTTGCCCAGATTTATTTTATTATCAAAACGTTCCTCGGGGGTAACTATGAGTTGTCCGTCAATTACACCCGGACTACTGAACGGAGTTGTCTGATTAATCAGTGTCCAGATCGAATTAGTCGCATCATTAATCATCGGCTCATTCCGGTTACCTACAATCCCGCCGATACCAATCTTCAGCGTGGTAGTCTTAGTTACATTAAAGTCTAAATTCGCACGATAATTGTATCTTTTGTATTTATAATTATTATCATACCCCACTCCTTCAAACTGTTTCAACAGACCATTCTGATATAAGAAACCTAAAGATATGAAGTAACGTATATCCTTTGTTCCTCCGGAAATATTCAGGTTATGCTGTGTCTGCATAGATGTTTTATTAAGCAGATACTTTCTCCAGTCGATACTGGGGTACATAATAGCTTCATCATTCAATCTGAACCGTTCAACTGCATAATTATTGAACACCAAATCGTTCTCGGTAGCATTTGGTTTGTCATTTGTTATAATCTCGTTTCTTAAAGTAGCATACGTATAGCTGTCTGCCATTTCAAGCATACGGGTGGGCATCTGGATACCAACTGAAGAATTTACGGAAATTTTCGCTTTGCCTTCCTTACCACGACGTGTAGTCACCAAAATTACGCCATTTGCACCACGCACACCGAACACGGCAGTAGCAGAAGCGTCTTTCAGAACCGTCACGCTCTCTATTTCATTCGGGTCCATTTGATAAAACGAACGTTCTATACCATCCACCAAAATCAAAGGAGAGGAAGCACTTTCTGTCAAGGACCCCACTCCGCGAATAAACACCTTAGGGTCTTCCTGTCCCGGCTGACCGCTAGTCTGGACGGATGAGAGTCCTGTAATCTGACCCGCCAGGGAATTGGCCACACTTGCATTCGGCGAACGTATCAACGCTTCATTGTTTACAGCAGAAATAGCTCCTGTCAGAGTTTCTTTCTTTTGTGTACCATAGGCCACAACTGTAACTTCCTGAAGTTCATTGGCCGTTTCTTTTAAAATAATTTTCAGTTGTTTGCGTCCATTTAATGGCACTTCTTGAGGTTCATATCCCATGAACGAAATTTGCAGAACTGCTTTTTGAAGATTGCTTACTTTTAAATGGAAAACACCATTCATGTCAGTAATAGCACCGTTGGCCGTGCCTTTTTCCTTTACATTGGCACCAATCACCTCTAAGTTAGATTCATCCAATACAGTTCCCGTTACTGTATTTTGCGCCCATGCCAAGAGCGAACAACACATAAGCATTAACGTACTGATGCACCTCTTGCATCTTTTTAGTCTCGTCAGTTTGTTCATAATAATAAATTTAAGAATTTGAAATAGGTTTGTTAAAAACACTCGCCACAAATTAAGTGAATGTAATAGTTTTTAAGATACAATTATCATACTAAAAAGGGACAAAATAGTACAAAATAAGAAATAAAAAGCATTAAAATTAGCTGTATTACTCATAGTATCAGGATGTCACGCTAGAAAAATACAGCCTATTCATCGTTTCTTCTTGACTTTACCATACTCGAGAGGTGATACTCAAAAAGTTAATTTACCAAGTTCTTCTTTCACCGTAAATCTATGCCAACTCCACATACCATTACCAGACTCCATTGAATAGTTCATAAATAAATTAAAATTGAACTATTGACATACCTATTAGACTTATTATTCTCCTTTATTAATCAAATTATTCCCTATCTTTGACTCCCGAAATTCAAACCTAATACAAAAACCCATGAAGAAACAACTACTCTCTTGCTGCTTGGCTGCATTGGGACTGACAGCAATTCAAGCACAAAGCTTCAATGAGTGGAAAGACCCGGAAGTGAATTCCGTAAACCGCTCCGCTATGCACACTAATTACTTTGCTTACGCATCGGCTGATGAAGCTAAAGCCGGCATTAAAGAAAATTCAACGAATTTCATGACCCTGAACGGTCCGTGGAAATTCAACTGGGTAAGACATGCAGATGCACGACCGACCGACTTTTATCAAACTAATTTCAACGACAAAGGTTGGGATGACCTTCAGGTGCCTGGCGTTTGGGAGTTGAACGGTTACGGTGATCCTATCTATGTCAACGTAGGATATGCCTGGAGAAGCCAATTCAAAAACAATCCTCCGCAAGTGCCGACAGAAAACAATCACGTAGGCTCTTACCGGAAAGAAATCATCCTTCCCGCCGACTGGAAAGGCAAAGAGATTTTTGCGCATTTCGGCTCGGTAACTTCCAACATGTACCTTTGGGTGAACGGACGTTACGTAGGATATAGCGAAGACAGCAAACTGGAAGCCGAGTTCAACCTGACCAACTACCTGAAACCGGGTAAAAACGTGATTGCCTTCCAGGTATTCCGCTGGTGCGACGGCAGTTATCTGGAAGATCAGGACTTCTTCCGCTACTCTGGCGTAGGACGTGACTGCTATCTTTACGCACGTGACAAGAAATACATCCAGGATATTCGCCTCACTCCAGATTTGGATAGCCAATATAAAGACGGTACGCTGAACATAGCCGTTGATCTGAAAGGAAGCGGCACAGTTGCCTTGGACTTGACAGATACTCAAGGTAACAGTGTAGCAACTGCCGACCTGAAAGGCTCTGGCAAATTAAACACTACCCTATCCATCTCCAACCCGGCCAAATGGACTGCCGAAACGCCTAATCTCTACACGCTGACCGCTACACTGAAAAACGGCAACAACGTAGTAGAAGTAATCCCCGTTAAAGTAGGATTCCGCAAGATTGAGCTAAAAGGCGGACAGATACTCGTCAACGGGCAACCGGTACTCTTCAAAGGAGCCGACCGCCACGAAATGGACCCGGACGGCGGTTATGTCGTTTCTCTCGAACGTATGTTGCAGGATATCAAAGTAATGAAAGAATTGAATATCAACGCTGTGCGTACCTGCCATTATCCGGACGACAACCGTTGGTATGACCTTTGTGACCAATATGGTCTGTATGTAGTGGCCGAAACCAACGTAGAATCTCACGGAATGGGTTACGGCGATCAGACACTGGCAAAGAACCCGAGTTACGCTAAAGCTCACATGGAGCGTAACCAACGCAATGTACAACGCGGATACAACCATCCGTCCATCATCTTTTGGTCACTGGGCAACGAAGCCGGCATGGGACCGAACTTTGAGGAATGCTACACTTGGATTAAGAACGAAGACAAGACACGTGCCGTACAGTATGAACAAGCAGGAACCAGCGAATTCACCGATATTTTCTGCCCGATGTATTATGACTACGACGCTTGTATCAAATATAGCGAAGGCGACATCCAAAAGCCGTTAATCCAATGCGAATACGCGCACGCAATGGGTAATTCACAGGGAGGATTCAAAGAATACTGGGACATCATCCGCAAATATCCGAAATATCAGGGTGGATTTATCTGGGACTTTGTAGATCAGTCCTGCCACTGGAAAAACAAAGACGGAGTAAATATCTATGGTTATGGCGGTGATTTCAACAAATACGACGCTTCGGACAACAACTTCAACGATAACGGTTTAATCAGCCCCGACCGCGTGCCTAATCCGCATGCTTATGAAGTAGCTTATTTCTATCAGGATATATGGACTACTCCTGCGGATCTTGCCAAAGGTGAAATCAATATCTTCAACGAATATTTCTTCCGCGACCTCTCTGCATATTATATGGAATGGCAATTACTGGCAAACGGGGAAGTAGTGCAAACAGGCATTGTATCCGACCTGAAAGTTGCACCCCAGCAAACTGTGAAAGTGCAAATTCCGTTTGACGTGAAGAATATCTGTCCTTGCAAGGAATTGTTGCTGAATGTGAGCTATAAACTGAAAGCCGCCGAAACGTTGCTGCCAGCAGGAACGACTATCGCTTACGACCAGTTAAGCATCCGCGACTACAAAGCACCGGGACTGAAACTGGAAAATCAACAGGCTTCCAACGTTCCGGTTATCGTGCCCAGTATTTTGGATAACGACCGCAATTACCTGATTGTTAAAGGTGAAAACTTCTCTATGGACTTCAATAAGCACAATGGTTACCTTTGTCGCTACGACGTCAATGGTATGCAAATGATGGAAGACGGCAGCGCATTGACTCCTAACTTCTGGCGTGCACCGACCGACAATGATTTCGGAGCCGGACTGCAACATAAATATGCTGCATGGAAGAATCCGGAGCTGAAACTGACTTCTCTAAAACATGCTATTGAAAACGATCAGGCAGTGGTTCGTGCTGAATATGATATGAAATCGATAGGTGGAACATTGTCACTGACTTATACTATTAATAATAAAGGTGCAGTGAAGGTTACGCAGAAGATGGTGGCAGACAAGAGCAAGAAGGTTTCTGAAATGTTCCGCTTCGGTATGCAAATGCGTATGCCTGTCAACTTCAATGAGGTGGAGTACTACGGCCGTGGTCCGGGAGAAAACTATGCTGACCGTAACCACGGAGCCATGCTAGGCAAATACCGCCAGACAGTAGAAGAACAATTCTATCCTTACATCCGCCCGCAGGAAACCGGAACCAAAACGGATATCCGCTGGTGGAGACTTCTGAACATTAGTGGTAACGGATTGCAATTCATATCGGATGCTCCTTTCTCTGCTTCTGCCCTGAATTATACCATCGAGTCATTGGATGACGGTGACGGTAAAGATCAACGTCACTCACCGGAAGTAGAAAAGGCAGACTTCACCAATTTCTGTATCGATAAGGCACAAGCAGGGCTTGCTTGTGTGAACAGTTGGGGAGCTATACCACTGGAAAAATACCGTCTTCCTTACCAAGATTATGAGTTAAGTTTTATTATGACTCCTGTATATCATAAAATAAAGTAAAAAACATAGTTAAAAAACACGGTATCAGAGAACAAGAATACCGAATTTAAAGTACTTTTGCAGCCGGAAACTAATTTAACCGAATTAGTTTCCGGCTTTTTCTTCCTTAACCCCCTTAATCTATATGGACGAACAGCACACTGGCAACAAACGCATTAAATTAAAAAACAGATATTTATTAAGTATGAAAAGTAGAATTGTTTTATTTGCATTTTGCGTAGCCCTCTTGTCTAGTTGTGGCAATAAGGGCAATGACACAGGAAAGGCTCCTGAATATGCAGTACAAGAGTTACAAAAAACAACTGCCAATTTAACAACCGCTTATCCGGCTACAATCAAAGGTAAACAAGATGTAGAAATCCGCCCCCAAGTATCGGGCTTCATCACGAAACTGTGTGTAGACGAAGGAGCAACTGTACGTAAGGGACAAGTGTTGTTCATTGTTGACCCGACTCAATATGAAGCAGCCGTACGCACTGCCAAAGCAGCAGTTGCTACAGCCGAAGCAGCAGTGAGCACTCAACAAATGACGTATGACAATAAGAAAGAGTTGAACAAGAAGCAAATTATCAGTGACTATGACCTGGCAATGGCAGAAAACTCTCTGGCACAAACCAAAGCACAGTTGGCACAGGCAAAAGCACAACTGACCACTGCTCAACAGAACTTGTCATTCACACAAGTTAAAAGCCCGTCAGATGGTGTTATCAACGATATTCCTTATCGTATAGGGGCACTAGTAAGCCCTTCTATCGCTACACCGATGACTACCGTATCCGAAATTGACGAAGTATACGTATACTTCTCAATGACAGAAAAGGAATTGCTGGCAATGACCAAGTCCGGTAGCACAATCAAAGAAGAAATCAGCAAGATACCGACTATCAAACTGCAACTAATCGACGGTTCCACATACGATGTAGATGGAAAAGTAGACGCTATCACAGGCGTTATCGACCAATCTACCGGTTCGGTAAGCATTCGTGCTATCTTCCCGAATAAGGAACATGTATTGCGTAGTGGAGGCACGGCAAACGCTCTGATTCCTTATACCATGGAGAATGTAATCACTATACCGCAGTCTGCAACAGTAGAAATCCAGGATAAGAAGTTCGTTTATGTTCTGCAACCGGACAACACAGTGAAATATACAGAAATCAAAATCTTTAATCTGGATAACGGGAAAGAGTACTTGGTTACTTCCGGTTTGAATTCAGGAGATAAAATTGTAATCGAAGGAGTACAAAACCTGAAAGATGGCCAGAAGGTTCAACCTATCACACCAGCGCAGAAAGAAGCAAACTATCAACAACATTTGAAAGACCAACGCGACGGTAATTTAGCCACAGCCTTCAACTAATAATCAGATAATCATATGAAATTAGATAGATTTATTAACCGTCCGGTACTATCAACCGTTATTTCTATCCTGATAGTCATCCTGGGGGCTATCGGATTGGCGACACTGCCTATCACGCAGTATCCGGACATCGCGCCTCCTACTGTTTCGGTAAGAGCCACCTATACGGGAGCCAGTGCATCGACCGTATTGAATTCCGTGATTGCTCCATTGGAGGAACAGATCAACGGTGTTGAAAACATGATGTATATGACCTCAACTGCGTCAAACACAGGTTCCGGTGAGATATCCATATATTTTAAACAAGGAACAGACCCGGACATGGCCGCTGTCAATGTACAAAACCGTGTCTCTATGGCACAAGGTCTGTTGCCTGCCGAAGTAACTAAAGTCGGTGTAACCACTCAAAAACGCCAGACTTCCATGCTGGTAGTATTCTCTCTATATGACGAGACAGATACATATAGCGAATCATTTATTGAAAACTATGCTAAAATCAACCTAATCCCACAAGTACAACGTGTTCAAGGTGTAGGTGATGCTAACGTTTTGGGTCAGGATTATTCTATGCGTATCTGGTTACGACCGGACGTCATGGCACAATACAAGCTCGTACCTAGTGATGTTTCCACTGCTCTGGCAGAACAAAATGTCGAAGCAGCTCCAGGACAGTTCGGTGAACGAAGTAACCAAACTTTCCAATATACTATCCGCTATAAAGGACGTTTGCAACAGCCTGAAGAGTTTGAAAATATCGTTATCAAATCTCTTCCTGACGGTGAAGTACTCCGTCTGAAAGATATAGCAGAAATTCAGCTGGACCGTTTGGGATATAACTTTACCAACCGGGTAGACGGCCACAAATCTGTGACTTGTATCGTATACCAGATGGCAGGAACCAATGCGACACAGACCATCAGTGATATTGAAGCATTGTTGGATGAAGCATCAAAAACGTTACCTACCGGATTGAAACTGAACATCTCCATGAATGCCAACGACTTCCTCTTCGCTTCTATCCATGAAGTATTGAAGACGTTGATCGAAGCATTTATCCTGGTGTTTATCGTAGTGTATATCTTCTTGCAGGATTTACGTTCGACATTGATTCCGACTATCGCCATTCCGGTAGCTCTGATCGGTACTTTCTTCATCCTGTCCCTGGTAGGATTCAGTTTGAACTTGTTGACGTTATGTGCGCTCGTGCTTGCTATCGCGATTGTGGTCGACGATGCGATTGTGGTCGTCGAGGGTGTGCATGCCAAGCTTGACCAAGGTTATACATCTGCCCGTCTGGCTTCTATCGATGCCATGAATGAATTGGGTGGTGCTATCGTATCTATTACGTTGGTCATGATGGCCGTATTCGTTCCGGTAAGTTTCATGGGAGGTACAGCAGGAACATTCTATCGTCAGTTCGGTATGACTATGGCTATCGCTATCGGTCTGTCCGCATTGAACGCATTGACTTTGAGTCCGGCTTTGTGTGCCGTTCTTCTGAAACCTCACAAAAAAGAAGACGGAACAACGGAAGACTCCACATTGAAAGAACGCATGAAAGTAGCCTATACGGCAGCCCATACAACCATGATCAACAGATATACCGAGGCTATCGGAAAGATGTTGCATCCGGGAATTACACTTACTTTCACGCTTATTGCCATTCTCGGCATGATCTTTGGTTTGTTCAGTATCAATCCAATAGTCACTGCAATTTTCGTAGTGCTTAGTATTCTGGCACTGATCGGAATGAGTACGAAGAAGTTTAAAAACAGATTCAACGATACATACGAATCAATCCTGAAACGTTATAAGAAACGAGTACTGTTCTTTATCCAGAAGAAATGGTTGTCTATGGGATTAGTTGTCGCTTCCATTGTGATACTTGTATTCTTCATGAACACCACTCCGACAGGTATGGTGCCTAATGAAGATACCGGAACGCTGATGGGAGCAGTAACATTGCCTCCGGGTACTTCTCAAGACCGTTCTGAAAAAATCATGGCACGTGTAGACAGTCTGATCGCTTCCGATCCTGCGGTATTGTCACGTACCATGATTTCCGGATTCAGCTTTATCGGTGGCCAGGGACCATCATACGGTTCTTTCATCATCAAACTGAAAGACTGGGACGAACGTTCCATGATACAGAATTCAGACGTTGTAGTCGGTTCCTTATATATGCGTGCACAAAAGATTATTAAAGAAGCACAGGTATTGTTCTTCGCTCCTCCTATGATCCCGGGTTACTCGGCATCTACGGATATTGAGGTCAATATGCAAGATAAGACCGGTGGTGACCTGAACAAATTCTTCGATGTGGTTAATGATTATACGGCAGCACTGGAAGCACGTCCGGAAATCAATTCGGCAAAGACTTCCTTCAACCCGAATTTCCCGCAATACATGATCGACATCGATGCAGCAGCTTGTAAAAAAGCAGGTATCAGCCCGAGCGATATCCTCACTACTATGCAAGGATATTACGGAGGTTTATATGCATCCAACTTCAATCGTTTCGGTAAGATGTATCGTGTTATGATTCAGTCAGATCCGTTATCACGCAAAAACCTGGAATCTTTAAAAAATATCAAGGTGCGTAATAGTGCAGGCGAGATGGCCCCGATTGCCCAGTTCATTTCTGTGGAGAAAGTATATGGTCCGGATATTATTAGTCGTTTCAACCTTTATACCTCTATGAAAGTAATGGTAGCTCCGGCAAGTGGTTATACATCCGGTCAGGCATTGACGGCTCTTGCCGAAGTTGCTCAAGAAAACCTGCCTACCGGTTATACGTATGAACTAGGAGGTATGGCGCGTGAAGAGGCTCAAAGTAGCGGAAGTGCTACCGGACTGATTTTTGTACTCTGTTTTGTATTCGTTTACTTATTGTTGAGTGCACAGTACGAAAGTTACATTCTTCCATTGGCCGTATTATTATCCATTCCGTTCGGTCTGTTAGGCAGTTTCCTGTTTGTGAATGGTGTAAGTGCTATCGGTAATATTTCGGCATTGAAGATGATTCTGGGTACGATGTCAAACAATATCTATATGCAGATCGCGTTAATCATGTTGATGGGTCTGTTGGCGAAGAATGCCATCTTGATCGTAGAGTTCGCCCTAGATCGTCGCAAGATGGGTATGAGTATCACTTGGGCAGCTGTATTGGGTGCCGGTGCTCGTCTCCGCCCGATTCTGATGACATCATTGGCGATGGTAGTCGGTTTGCTTCCGTTGATGTTTGCCTTCGGTGTAGGTGCCCACGGTAACCGTACACTAGGTACTGCCTCTATCGGTGGTATGTTAATCGGTATGATTTGCCAAATTTTCATCGTTCCTGCCTTGTTTGTTATCTTCCAGTATCTGCAAGAGAAAGTTAAACCGATGGAATGGGAAGATATTGACAATGCAGATGCCGTAACAGAGATTGAACAATACGCTAAATAATGAAATTCGATATGAAGAAACAGATTCTATATATGTTGTGCGCAACTGCTCTCTTGAGCAGCTGCCACATCTATAAGTCGTATGACAGACCCGAAGATATCACTACTTCCGGCCTGTATCGCGATCCGGTAGCGGATAATGATACACTGGCTTCGGATACAGCTAACTTCGGAAATCTGCCGTGGAGAGAAGTCTTCACCGACCCGCAACTCCAGTCACTCATCGAAGCAGGACTGAAACAAAATACGGACCTCTTGTCTGCTGCACAGAATGTGAAAGCGGCAGAAGCATCCCTGATGTCGGCACGTTTGGCTTATGCTCCGTCACTGGGATTGTCTCCGCAAGGAACGATTAGCTGCTTCGACAAGAACGCAGCTACAAAAACTTATTCATTACCTGTCACAGCTAGTTGGCAAATTGATTTGTTTGGTCAGCTACTGAATGCTAAACGGAGTGCCCAGGTTACTCTGAAGCAAACTAAGGCTTACCGCCAGGCAGTACAGACACAGGTTATCTCTAACGTCGCCAATATGTATTATACATTAATGATGTTGGACCGCCAGTTGGAAATAACCAAGGCTACAGCAGAAATTCTGAAAAAGAATGCAGAAACGATGGAAGCCATGAAAGATGCGGCCATGTATAGCATCAATTCAGCTGGTGTAGAACAAAGTAAAGCCGCTTACGCACAGGTACTTGCCAGTATTCCTGATATCGAGCAGAGTATCCGCGAAACGGAAAATGCACTGTCTACTCTTTTGGGAGAGGCTCCCCATGCCATCAAGCGTGGTGAATTGGAAGCACAAGTACTTCCAACCGAACTTTCCGCCGGTGTGCCTATTCAGCTATTATCCAATCGTCCGGACGTAAAAGCAGCCGAAATGTCATTGGCTAGTTGCTATTATAATACCAACTCGGCTCGTGCCGCTTTCTATCCGCAAATCACACTTAGCGGTTCAGCAGGATGGACAAATAATTCAGGAGCCGGAATCGTTAATCCCGGCAAATTGTTGGCCTCTGTTGTCGGTTCACTGACACAGCCATTGTTCTACCGCGGACAGAACATCGCTCGCCTGAAAGCTGCTAAAGCGCAGGAAGAACAAGCGAAATTATCTTTCCAACAAGCCTTATTGAATGCTGGTAGTGAGGTTAGCAATGCGCTAAGTTTATACCAAAAGACCAGTGAAAAGGTAGAATCTCGCCAAATGCAGGTAGAATCTGCTAAAAAAGCTTCGGAAGATACAAAAGAATTGTTTAACTTAGGGACCTCAACCTACCTGGAAGTATTGTCTGCACAACAGTCTTACCTGAGCGCACAAATCTCTCAGGTTTCTGATTGCTTTGATCGAATGCAGGCAGTAGTAAGCCTTTACCAGGCACTGGGTGGTGGAAGAGAAGAATAACTTTAAACATATACTATTATGATTAGTCCGTTAGCTTACGTAGATCCCGAAGCAAAGCTAGGCAAGAATGTAACTGTTCTGCCTTTTGCCTACATCGAAAAGAATGTAGAGATCGGAGATGACTGCGTCATCATGTCTTACGCTAGTATCTTGCAAGGTACTAAAATGGGAAAAGGAAATAAGGTACATCAGAATGCCGTCCTCGGAGCGGAACCGCAAGATTTCCACTACACAGGAGAAGAAAGTAGCCTGATTATTGGAGATAACAACGATATTCGTGAGAATGTGGTAATCAGCCGCGCTACATTTGCCGGCAATGCTACCAAAATCGGAAATGGAAACTACCTAATGGATAAGGTACACCTTTGCCATGATGTACAAATCAGCAATAACTGTGTAGTAGGCATAGGTACTACCATTGCAGGAGAGTGTATGCTGGATGACTGCGCTATCCTAAGTGGCAATGTCACCTTACACCAATATTGTCATATAGGTAGCTGGACACTGGTACAAAGTGGATGCCGTATATCTAAGGATGTGCCTCCATACGTTATCATGTCAGGAAATCCGGTGGCATATCACGGTGTAAATGCTGTGGTTCTCTCGCAACATCGCAATACATCGGAAAGAGTCCTCCGTCACATCGCCAACGCATACCGTTTGATTTATCAGGGTAATTTTAGCGTTCAGGATGCTGTACAGAAGATCATCGATCAGGTTCCTATGAGTGAGGAGATCGAGAATATTGTAAATTTCGTGAAGAACTCGGAAAGAGGGATTGTGAAATAAACAAAGTGAGTCCATATAAAGAAGGTTGATACTTTTTCAAGTATCAACCTTCTTTTTTATCTTCAAATTCAAAGATTCAATTCACTATTCAAACTCCAACGTTCCGAAGAAATCAGGGCGGTGGAAATCCGGCTGTTCAATCTGTATCGGATTCCATGA
Source organism: Bacteroides sp. OF03-11BH (assembly GCF_003604005.1). Taxonomy (NCBI): domain Bacteria; kingdom Pseudomonadati; phylum Bacteroidota; class Bacteroidia; order Bacteroidales; family Bacteroidaceae; genus Bacteroides; species Bacteroides sp. OF03-11BH. Next base: position 80,035 of record NZ_QTMW01000014.1, read on the forward strand.
AAGGAAATGAGGGGTCTGCAATTCATCGCCACATTTATAGAAATTAGCTTTTATCTCCTTTCCGTCGAGCGAATCAATCTGGTGCTTAAAGAACACAGAATACGGAATAATAAGGGCCACTTCCCAGTCCGTTTCACCGATGCGTTCAGCAAAAGGCTGATTACCCAGACTAGACCAGCGTTGTACAAGAGCAGTCACCTCTTTCGGTGCATGTTCGCGGTTGTTACGCACAGGTCCGGCACCCACCAGAATAGTTCCGATGCAATTGCATTCTATATTATAATAGATCCCGTCGCCTGCAGGTATGGAAAAGAATTCCACGCAGGAGTCAGTCCATACAGAACCGTTATCTTCTCCATACTTGGCACGTACACTCTCCTCTTTCACTTTAAAATGTAGCAAAATCGAGTTCTGTGTGTGAGCAATTCGAAAATTCACTTTAGGTTTGTAAGGATATTCAGCCCAATTGACACACTGAATCGGCTGAAAATCTATTTTTTCTTCATCGAATAGTTTAGGAAGCGAACAAGCCTCCACGTTAGCCGCACTAATTTTCTTTACTTTCATATATCTTTCGTTTGAATGATACAAATATAGTTACTTTCTTTGGTTTACACCTTATTTCTATGTTATTTTTAAATTGCAAATTATTATATCAAAAAATAATATTTAGTTAAATATTGCTCAACTATTATATAATGAGATATTTTTTCATATATTTGCCATCACTTAACCGATTAAATAGATACTGTTTATGAAAACATCCCTTAAAGACATAGCAGAAACCTTAAAATTATCCAAGACAACAATCTCTTGGGTACTTTCTGGTAAGGGGGATGAAAAAGGTATTAGTCTTGCTACACAAGAAAAAGTCTTTCAATGCGCCAAACAGTTGAATTACCAGCCTAATTTATTAGCCAGAAGCCTAAATACAGGTATATCAGGCACAATCGGATTAATCATACCGGATATTACAGACTCTTTTTACTCCAAAGTTGCCCGTTCTATAGAAAAGGAAGCGGAAACACAAGGCTATTCATTAATGATTTGTAGCTCTGAATCTGAAATAGAAAGAGAAAACAGAATGATCCGGTTATTCAAAGCGAAACAGGTGGATGGAATTATAGTAGCCCCCACAAAAGTTTCTAAAATTGAAATACAGAATCTAGTCAAAGAAGGCTATCCATTAGTCTTATTTGACCGCTACTTTCCTGAGATGCAGACAAACTACATCATTATTGACAATGAAGGCAGTAGCTACGAGTTAGTAAAGAAAATGATCGATAACGGATCATCTAAAATAGCTATTATTACCACGAATCCTCATCTCCGCACAATGAATATGAGACGAGAAGGGTATGCAAGAGCTTTAATTGAAGCCAACCTACCCGTTGATCCTGATCTATATGGAGAGGTGACCTTTGTTGATTATGAGAAGAATGTTTTCAAGACTCTTGATCAAATATTCAGCAAAGTACCTGATGTAGATGGGTTCTTCTTCACAACCCATATTTTGGCTCTGGAAGCATTCCGTTACTTTTATGAAAAAGGAATCAATATAAATAAAGGATATGAATTGGCTTGTATTCATGGAGTATCAGCATTCCGTGTCTTAGCACCTAATATGAACATCGCAAGAATGCCAATAGAAGAGATCGGTAAGAATGCCGTAAGGATTCTACTTGGCGATATCAAATATCGCTTGGAAAATTCGACCGAAAAAAGAGAAGTAGAAACACTTGTCCTGCCATGTTCATTACCCTAGTCATGATTTTACATTTTTTCTTCAATCACTTAACCGGTTTAGTGAAAATAAATAATGATATCAAATTAACAAATGTAACAATAAAGAAAATAGCCCTCTAATTATTAACATAAAGATACAGAATTATGAAGTTCCAAATTAAAAATGAAAAATACATGCTGGCTCTATTAGGACTTCTAGTATGGGCATGCAGCAGTAACAACATTGATATTGAAAATATGCGATGTGAATATCAAATTTCTCCAATTGGCATTGATTCACCAGCACCGCGTTTTACTTGGAATTACACAACCAATAATGAAGATGCAACAGAGTTTTCTCAAGACAGCTATCAGCTATATATCGCCACCCGGGAACAAGATTTGAGAAACTCATCCGATAATAGCTGGCAATCTGACACTATTTACTCTGACACTCCTCATGCGACCTATCAAGGATCAGAAAAATTGAAATCCAGAACTCGTTATTACTGGCAAGTAATAGCATGGGATAAAACAAAGGAACATAAGATTATCTCTCCTATATCCAGTTTTGAAACAGCTCAACTCAACCAAAGTGACTGGACAGGAGTATGGATTACTGATAATCATGATAAAGATTATACGCCAGCGCCCATGTTGCGCAAGTCGTTTATCGCTCAAGATGATATACAACAAGCAAGATTATATGTAAGTGCCGCTGCATATTATAAAATGACATTAAATGGTAAATCAATAACATCATCACATCTCAATCCGGGTTTTACTCATTATGATAAAAGAAATCTGTATAACACATACGACGTCACTTCACAACTGCTCAAAGGAGAGAACGTACTATCTGCAATACTTGGGAACGGATTCTACAACGAATCGGCCCCTGTAGCAACATGGAGCTATGAGCAAGCCCGCTGGCGTAACCGCCCAAGAATGATCTGCGAAATGGAGATATTATATAAAAATGGAGAAAAGCAAACCATCCATTCAGATTCTACTTGGAAAACGAGTATCGGTCCTTATATACAAAACAATATTTATAGTGGTGATACCTATGATGCATGTCTTGCAATTGCTGGATGGGACAAACCGGGTTTTGATGACTCTAAATGGACAAATGCAATTCAGGTGGCTGCCCCTTCTCCCCTACTAGTATCACAAAACATGCCTGCTATTGAAACGGAACAATTTATCACTCCAATCAATATGCGTTCTTTTGGTGATACAGTCTATGTATACGATTTTGGAGTTAATATGTCAGGGGTCTGTACTCTTTCTATCAATGGCAAGAAAGGCACTAAAGTCAGTATGCAACACGGCGAATTGCTAAAAGATAACGGACGCTTGGAAATGCGCAACTTAGATATTTACTACAAACCATTACCTGGCCTCGCTTTTCAAACAGACACTTATATATTGGACGGAAAACAAGGTACATTCACTCCAGATTTTACATATCATGGATTTCAATATGTAGAAGTTCGTTCAGATCGTCCTGTAAAACTTACTAAAGAGAGCTTAACCGCTCAATTCATACATACGGCTGTTCCTCCTGTTGGTAAATTCAGTTGTTCAAATGAACTATTAAATAAAATATGGAAAGCTGCTAATCAATCATATTTATCAAATCTGATGAGTATCCCGACTGACTGTCCCCAACGAGAGAAAAATGGATGGACTGCCGATGCACACATAACAATGGATTTAGGATTATTAAACTTCGATGGTATTACTTTCTATGAAAAATGGCTCGATGATATGATTGATAATCAAAATGAAGAAGGACGTATATCGGGAATCATTCCTAGTTCCGGATGGGGCTATGATGACTGGATAGGTCCTGTATGGGATGCTGCCATGTTTATCGTGCCAATGGCAATTTACCACTACTATGGAGAAACAAGAAGCATCGAAAAACTATGGCCTGTATGTACTAAATACCTTGCCTACCTCGCAGGACGCGAGGACGCGGAAGGAACCGTAACTTACGGAATTGGTGACTGGGTATTCCATAAAACACAAACCCCTACAGAATTCACCACTACCTGCTATTACTATTTAGACAATCTGTATATGGCTAAATTTGCAGAACTCATAGGAAAAGACGGTAGTAGTTATGCTAAGAAAGCAGAAGAATTGAAATTACTTATCAATCACAAATACTTCGACACATCCAAAGCTATTTATGCCAATGGTTCGCAAGCAGCACAAGGAGTTGCCTTATACCTTGGAATCGTTCCTAAAGAATACGAACAGCAGGTTGCAGATAATCTTTCTACGATGATAAAAGCCAATAAAAACCTGCTCGATTTTGGAGTTTTAGGCAGTAAAACAGTCCTGCGGATGCTTTCCAAATATGGATATGCTGACTTGGCATATCAGATGGCCGCACAAGAAGAAGCTCCATCTTGGGGTAACTGGATAAAACAAGGTTTCACTACACTGGCAGAAACATGGATACTTTCACCTGAATTTAGAGATGCCTCTATAAATCACATGTTTCTTGGAGACATTAATGCATGGATGTACAATGTATTGGCAGGCATTAATTATGATGAACAGAAACCCGGATTCAAACATATTCTTATCCAACCTCATTTCGTAAAAGGTCTTGACTGGGTAAAAGCAGAATATAAATCTGTAAACGGAATCATTCGTTCTGAATGGGAACGTAAAGGAGAACAAGTGATTCTCAAAGTCACGATCCCAGTCAATACGAATGCGACAGTAGAATATAATGGTAAAAAGATAGATTTAAGGTCAGGAAAACATCAACTCACATTTTAATTGAAACAAAAGAAAGGAGGTTTAATAGAGATATATAAAGAAGCAAAAAAATGAGACCGTTATGTAATACTATAAAAATATAACACTAGTTACTTTGTCACACCATCAATCAAATCTATTAACAATGAATAAAATCAGTACACTGCTATTTTTGATATTTCTCACTTGTACAAGTGGTGTTTTTGCCGATTCCGGTAGTTCCATCTCCTTAAATGGAACATGGGAACTCTCTTATTGGATGCAACCTGAAGAACCTATAACTTCGCCCAAGGACATGCAACTAGCTGAAGTGAAACATCTATCAGCCCAAGTCCCCGGTAATGTAGAACTAGACCTAATGGCTGCCAACTTAATTAAAGATCCGATGATTGGCAGTAATGTAAATGAATTACGCAAATGGGAAGGCTATCAATGGTGTTATTCCAAATCATTCGTAGCGCCACAACTAAAACCAGGACAACAATATCAACTCTTCTTTGCCGGAATAGACTGTCTGGCCGATATATGGCTGAATGGAAAACACATTGGCAAAGCAGAAAATATGATGATTGAACATGCTTTTGATGTAACTAAAGAAATAAAAGCAGGAGAAAGCAATCAACTCCAAGTGATACTCCGTTCATCTGTTATTGAAGGACAAAAACATCTGTTAGGGACATTCAGTATTGGAAACTTCCCGTCTGAAGAATCCGTATTCATCAGAAAAGCTCCGCACACCTATGGATGGGACATTCTGCCACGATTAGTCAGTGCAGGTTTGTGGAGAGATGTAGAATTACGCGTATTGAATCCGGCACGTCTCACAGATGTTCACTATATGGTCGCCAATGTAGACACTGCTACCAGAAATGTACGTTTGTATACTGATGTACAAGTAAAACTACCTTTCGAAAAGTTCGACAAAGTGAAAGCCGTATATACACTAAGTCGCCATGGGAAAGAAATATATAAAGGAAGCTCTGTTGTCGTTTCCCCAGCATTCCGATATATAATGGAAATCAAGAATGCTGATTTATGGTGGCCAAGAGGATATGGAGAACCGGCTTTATATGATGCAAAAGTAGAGTTAGTAGATTCTGACGGCACTATTTTATCAACAGATAATAAACGGGTAGGCCTCCGCACGATTCAACTAGACATTACAGACATCAACCTCCCACCGGATCATCCGGGTAAATTCTGTTTCATAGTCAATGGAGAACCTATTTTTATTCACGGAACCAATTGGGTACCCATGGATGCACTCCATAGCCGGGATCATTCTTTCGTAGACGAATCTATCCGCATGGCTGTAGAATTAAACTGCAATATGATACGTTGTTGGGGTGGCAACGTGTATGAAGATCATCATTTCTTTGATTTATGCGATGAAAACGGCATTATGGTATGGCAGGATTTTACGATGGGATGCACTTTCTATCCTCAACGTAGCTCATTTACACAAGCATTGGAAGAAGAGGCCATTTCTGTTGTATGCAAATTACGTAATCATCCATCACTCGTTTTATGGTCAGGAAATAATGAAGACGATTGTGCACTGCGCTGGTCTTTGCAACCATTTAATATTAATCCAAATCAGGATGTAGTTAGCCGCAAGGTCCTTCCGGCAGTTATTTATGAGTTTGACCCTACCCGCCCTTATCTTCCCAGCTCTCCTTACTACAGCCAAGCGGTATATGAAAGAGGAAGTGCTGACCAATATTTACCAGAAAACCATTTATGGGGTCCCAGAGGATATTACAAAGACAAATTCTATACGGATGCTACTTGCTGCTTTGTCAGTGAAATCGGCTATCACGGCTGCCCTAATTTAGAAAGTCTCCAGAAAATGATGACAAAAGATGCCGTATATCCCTGGACAAAAAATCATGAATGGAATGATGAATGGGTTACCAAATCTGTTCGTAGATTCCCAGAATGGGGAAAGACATTCGATCGCAATAATCTTATGATTAATCAGGTACGTTTACTTTTTGGTGAAGTTCCCTCCAAACTGGATGATTTTATATTCGCTTCTCAATCCGTACAGGCAGAAGCTATGAAATATTTCATAGAAATGTGGCGTGGAAAGAAGTTTGACGACAAGACTGGTATTGTCTGGTGGAACCTGCGGGATGGATGGCCAGTGATCTCTGATGCGATTGTTGACTACTACAATTCAAAGAAGATGGCATATTATTTCATCAAGAATGTTCAACAGGATGTTTGTGTACTAATCAATGATGCAGAAGGCGGAAATTACCCACTGATAGGAACGAATGACACACGCAACGTACAAAGTGGTAATGTAACGGTAACAGATGCATCCTCGGGACGTAAAATCTATGAGAGCACTTTCCGTATTCCAGCCAATCAAAAGGTCAGAATAGCCTCACTACCGGAAGAAAGCGGTCAAGGAATCTATCTGATCCAATACCAGATCGGTAATCAGAAATTCATGAATCATTACCTATACGGCAAGGCACCTTTCAACTTGAAAGAATACAAGCGGCTGTTACAAAAAACCGGATTATACGCTAAAAAATAATAGTTATGAAAGAGAACTTGTTAGGAATTGACGTAGGAGGCACCAAATGCGCCATCATCTACGGTATCAAAGAAAACGACGAGCTACATATCATCGACAAAAAGAAATTTGATACGACCACAGTCGACGAAACAATAGACAGAATTCTCTGTGAAACCGAAAAGATGATGAACCTCCACCAGCTAACCCCTACTAACACAAAAGCGATTGGAATCTGTTGCGGAGGTCCTCTCAACAGTGAAACAGGCATCGTGATGTCTCCCCCTAACCTACCGGGATGGGACAACATCCCCATTGTGGCAATGGTGGAAAAAAAGACGGGCATTAAAACCAATCTACACAATGATGCCAATGCCTGTGCTTTAGCCGAATGGAAGTTCGGAGCAGGAAAAGGAACTAAGAATATGGTCTTTCTCACATTCGGTACGGGACTGGGAGCAGGATTAATATTAAATAGCAAACTGTATACGGGCACCAATGACAATGCCGGAGAACTGGGACATATCCGCCTGTCGGATTTCGGTCCGATAGGTTACGGTAAAAAGGGCTCTTTTGAGGGATTTGCCAGCGGTGGAGGTATTGCTCAACTCTCCAAAATGTATGTGATGGAGAAATTGCAGACCGGACAGAAAGTTGAATGGTGTACCTTACAGGAACTAGATCAGCTTACTGCCCGAAAAGTGGCTGAAGAAGCTGCCAAAGGTGATAAATTAGCCCAAAGCATATATGAGACGTCTGCTATTTATCTGGGAAAAGGATTATCCATGGTGATCGATATCTTGAATCCGGAAGTCATTGTGATAGGTGGCATCTATACCCGGAATAAAAATATGATGGAACCCATCATGCAAAAGATAATCGATCAGGAAGCATTATCCTGTGCAAACAGAGTATGTAAAGTGAAACCAGCCGCCTTGGGAGAGCAGATAGGAGATTATGCAGCTCTTTCTGTAGCCGCTAACTTAACCGATTAACTATTATGAAAGAGCTTATTGAAACAACACTGGAAGAGGCTCGGCAAACGTTGGAGAGCTTTCTTGAGGAAACAACAACAGTCGGGATTATTTCACAGGCAGCCTCTACCTGCGCCGAAGCATTAAAAGCCGGAAATAAGATTATCAGCTGTGGTAATGGCGGTTCTTTATGTGATGCCACCCACTTTGCAGAAGAACTAACCGGACGTTACCGCAACAACCGCATCCCGCTACCGGCAATTGCAATCAATGACCCGGCTTACATGACCTGTGTGGGAAATGATTTTTCGTTCAACGAGATCTTCTCCCGCTATGTAGAAGCTATGGGATGTAAGGGAGATGTATTATTGGCCATCAGCACAAGCGGACATTCCGAGAACATACTGAAAGCTGCCGTACAAGCACACAACAATGGAATGAAAGTGATAGCGCTGACTTCAAAAGGAGAGAATGAACTGTCACGACTGGCAGACATTGCAGTCTGCGCGCCACGAGCAGCACATTCCGACAGAATACAAGAAATTCACATCAAAGTTATCCACATTCTGATTCAGGCAATTGAGGCAGAATTAGGCTTTGAATAATAACCTACTAAATTTAATCAATATGGCAATGAAAATGACACATATCAGTAAAACTCTATTGAGTATTGTTTGCACACTTTGGGGAATGTCCGCCTGCTCGGATGATTATAACAAATATGACGATTGCCCGGCTTGCAACTATTATCCTGTTGCAGTAGGGAATTCAACAGGAACTCCGGTTCATGCTATCGGTGTCGAGATGGATCCACACTTCTTCTCACAAAACATCACCCGCAATGATGGTTCAAAGGCTGAAGATTGGGAAAATATAGTTGTACAACGGGTAAAGAAAATGAAAGTACAACAATTCCGAATCATGATGCAGCCACAATGGTGGGAACCCTCCAATGACAACAACGATCCTAATGTCGCGGATATGAGCAAATTCACTTTTGATTCGGAAGAAATGCAATCTGTATACAAAGTATTGGATCTGGCCCAGGAGAATAATATCGGAGTGACATTAGTCGTATGGGGAGCCATTACCAATATCGACTTACTATCAGGCATTAACAATGGTCAAAAGCATTTCTTGTGTGATGCACGAAGTTATAACGTTAATCCGGGTTGGATTGCCGGTATAGATAACTATGAAGAATTTGCTGAAAACTTCTCCACAATGGTGAAATACCTGATTGAAGAAAAGCATTATACCTGTATCAATCAAATTACTCCATTCAATGAACCTGACAGTCATATAGCAGGTTACGGCCGCATCATGTGGCAAGGTGATTTTGAAACCATGGGTTGGCAGGACACCTACGCCCCCATGGTGAAAGCACTGGATGCCAAGTTTAAAGCAGATGGAATACGCAGTAAGGTACACTTCAACCTTTCTGACAATACAGACGGTACACCCGGATATATCGCTGCCTGTGTTTCCGCTTTCACAAACGATGAAGCCGACCTGTATAACTCTCATGTATACAAGTTTGACTACAACACCCCTAATTCGACTCTCGTAAATTGGGAACGTCAAAATATAGCTTCTGCAGGAGGTAAAAGACATTTTGTTGGAGAATTCGGTTTTCCTGGATACGGAAGTGCCCGTCAATATGGTATAGACACGTATACGCGAGGGGTACAGATAATCCGCGTTGCTCTGAACTATCTGAATGCCGGTGCTTGCGGAGTAAGCTACTGGAGTCTGATCGATCAATATTATAACCGCAATGCCTCCTATTCGGAAATGCAGCAACTCGGTTTATGGAAATATCTAAAATCCGCTTATACCGAAGACCCAGATGTATATTCCAAAATCAAGGAAGACTACGAGGTACGTCCTCAATACTATGCATATAGTCTGTTGACACGTTTTGTCCGCCAGGGCGACGAAGTATATCCATTGGATCTCGGCGACGAGTTGATAGCCGGAAGTGCTTTTCTCAACACAGAGGGAAAATGGACGTATGTACTTTCCAACGCTACAGACAAAGACAAGATGATACAGTTGGAAAATGATAAAGAAGGTGCCAATGGAGAATACAATGTCTACAAATATATGGAAGGACGCCTACCGGAAGGTGATAATCTTATAGAATCAACAGAAACGGTCAACACGCAAGAGAATAACCTAAAACTTAAATTATCTCGTTCATCAATCAGGGTATTAGTACAAAAATAGAAGTATATACACCCCATTTAGTGGGGATATATATACACCGTATTGGGCATATATATTCACCATGTTAGCCATATATATCCGCCGTGCTGGATATATATGCCCACCAACCAAGTAATTTATCATCAAAAGTACACGAATGAAAAAAGAAATATCCATAGTAAAAATGCTCTCCGTCATGTTCGGATTCTTCGTTATGGGATTTGTTGACATTGTCGGAATAACCACGAGCTATGTGAAGAATGATTTCAGCCATCTCACCGATACGATGGTTAATCTCATCTCTCTATCCTGTTTCTTGTGGTTCCTGGTGCTTTCTATTCCCACCGGAATGTTAATGAATCGCATCGGACGCAAGAAAACCGTATTACTTAGCTTCGCATTCCATGTATTAGCTATGTGTCTTCCACTCGTTGCATATGACTTTACCGCCATATTAATCGCATTTGCCTTGATAGGTATCGGTAACACTCTATTGCAAGTTTCACTCAACCCATTAGTAACGGATGTCGTTGCAAACGATAAGTTGACAGGTACATTAACCCTAGGACAATTTGTCAAAGCAGTCAGTTCATTCCTGGGTCCTATCCTGGCAGCTTGGGTGACTGGTAGTTTTTTCGGATGGAAAATGATATTCCCCGTTTATGCCGGACTGTCACTGCTCGCTTTGATATGGCTATGGCTTACCCCTATACAAGAAAAACAACAGGAACGGAAGAACATTTCTTTCAAAGTCACTCTTGAATTATTCAAAGACAAATACATTCTTGCTTTCTTTATCGGTATTCTCGTGCTGGTAGGTGTAGACGTAGGTATCAATATGACTTTCCCTAAATTCCTGATGGAACGTTGTGATCTACCACTGACAGATGCAGGAATGGGAAATAGTGTGTATTTCTTCGCCCGCACTGTAGGAGCCTTTTTGGGTGGTATCCTACTGATGAAATATTCAGAAAGTAAATTCTATATTTATAGCGTCTGGATAGCTCTCGCAGGATTGATACTGATGACCATTAGCACTAATCTCTGGTTTATCCTCGGATGTGTAGCAGTTTTCGGGATAGGATATGCCAATCTGTTTTCCATCATCTTCTCTCTGTCTTTGAAACGTGTTCCCGAGAAAGCGAACGAAGTATCTGCACTTCTTATCGTCGGTGTATCTGGCGGTGCCGTCCTCCCGCCTATTTTAGGAGTAATTACCGATTCATTCCACAGTCAGTTATCTGCAATCATAGTACTTGCCATTGTATGGTGCTATCTGATCGGAATAATGAGAAAAATAAAAACCACATAAACCTATATTCTAATGAAACATTTCAAGAAAATCGAATCGAAATTCCTGTTCTCATTACTGATTATGAGTGTGTGGAGCATCATAGCCGTGGGTCAGACGACGGCTAAAATCTCCAAACACATTCCTGAAATCGAAAAATGGATTCAGAAACAATTCGCTAAAGGAAAAACACCTCCGTTCTCGTTTATATGTGACGGGAAACCTTCCGCAGAATTTATCCGCCAATGGGACTATTCCCAGCAAAAGATAGAATCCGAAGAAGCGGATGTGATAAAGTATCTCTTTACCTACTACAATCCTACCAACGGACTGAAAGTAGAATGTACCGTAAAAGGCTATCCCAGTTATCAGGCTGCCGAATGGGTATTGAACTTCACCAACAAAGGTACGAGCAACTCTCCCACTCTGGAACAAGTGAAAGTAGTGGACCTTGCCATGCAATACGCTTCTAAAGGAGAATTCAAGTTACACTATGCAGACGGAAACCATATCTCCAAATATGATTTCCATCCACGTTCGGTTACTCTGGCAACGGGTGAAACCAAACAGATGTCTCCACAAGGAGGACGCTCTTCAGAAGGGGACTATCTTCCTTTCTTCAACATTGAATCACCTGCCGGACAGGGAGTCATATTAGGAGTAGGCTGGTCGGGCACCTGGTATGCAGATGTATGCGCACAAGATAATCGTACAATATCCATGGCTTCGGGAATGAAAACCATGAAATTATACTTACGTCCACAGGAAACAATTCGTACCCCAAGTATCAGTCTGATGTTTTGGGAAAATATCGACCGGATGGCAGGACACAATAAATTCCGCCGTTTTGTCCTGGCACACAAGTCACGGAAAATCAACGGAAAATTTGCCGAATATCCTCTTTCCAGCGGATTCAACTATCGGGACCCCGCACCTTGTACGGAATACTCATGCCTGACAGCCGATTATGCCATTGCCATGGTGAAACGTTACATACAGTTCGGATTGAAGCCCGAAGTATTCTGGCTGGATGCCGGATGGAACACCGATGCTGCAGACTTCGAACATGGCAAGACCTGGGCCAACACAGCCGGTAACTGGACTGTAGATACATTGCGCTTCCCCAAAGGACTTCGTCCTGTAGCCGACGAAATACACAAAGTAGGAGCTAAATTCATGGTCTGGTTCGAACCCGAGCGTGTCATCCGTGGTACCCAATGGGCAGTAGAACACCCCGACTGGATGCTCGACATTCCCGAACACAACAATGACACCTACCTACTGTTCGATCTGGGAAATCCGGAAGCCTGCCGCTGGATGAGTAAATATATAGGCGATATGCTCGAAGAAAACGGCATAGACTATTATCGTCAGGATTTCAATATGCAGCCGGATATCTACTGGACAGCCAACGATGAGCCCGGACGTGCAGGAATGAAAGAGATACGACACATCGAAGGACTATACTACTTCTGGGATTATCTGCTGAGCCGATTCCCGAACCTGCTCATAGACAACTGTGCCAGTGGGGGACGACGTATTGACTGGGAAACAATCGGCCGAAGCGCACCACTATGGAGGAGTGATTATTATCATTACGACGATCCGGACGGCTACCAATGTCACACGTATGGCCTGAATTTCTTCCTGCCTTTACATGGAACGGGTAGTTTACAGACCGATCCGTATTCTTTCCGCTCAAGCGTCAGCACCGCTTTGATTTATAACTGGAAAATAACCGATAAAAATGCCTCCGTTTACGAAATGCAACGTTGTCTGAAAGAATTCCACGAAATCAGACCTTACTATTACGAAGATTATTACCCACTGACGGGTACAGAAGACATGACGCGGGATAATATCTGGCTAGCCTATCAAATGCATCGTCCGTCGGACGACAGTGGTATTATCGTTGCTTTCCGCAGAACCGCCTCCAAAGACAAAAAAATCACCGTCAGACTTTCAGGAGTGGATCCGGAAAAATACTATACAGTGACAGACATGGATAGCCGACAGAGCAAAATCTATCAGGGAAAAGAACTGACCAGTCAGTTGCCACTGATCCTCGAAAAGCCACATAGTTCCTTATTACTAAAATATAAAGTTACCAACGAAAAACCGAATAAAGAATGAAAAAAAGAATACTATATTATCTATTCATTCTGCTTCTGTTCCCTCATAATGGAACAGGACAGACGGTAGCCCGCATGAGCGACCGCCCGGTAAACACCAGCCAATGGATAACCACCCACTTTGCCCGCGGTGTGGTCCCTCCTTTCTCTTTCGAATATGGAGGTAAACCTTCACAGGAATTTATCAAAAGCTGGTCTTATACGGCTACGCGTCAGAAAAGTGACGATCCCAAGGTTCTGAAATACCTTTATACTTATCGTGAACCATCCGGAGGATTAAAAGTCGAATGTGAAGTGAAAGGCTTTACCGACTTCAATACGGTGGAATGGGTACTCCGTTTCACCAACCAGGGAAAGAAAAATACGCCGGAGATTGCCAACATAAAAGTGTCTGATATCACATTCCGCTACCAGCATCCGGGAGCATTCAACCTTCATCATTCCGAAGGCAGCCATGCATCCAAATCAGATTTCAGCCAGCAACTTACAATCTTGTCTCCGGGTGATAATCTTTATATGAGACCGGAAGGTGGACGCTCTTCACAAATGCGTATGCCATTCTTCAATATTGAATCTCCGGCTAATCAAGGAGTTATCGTAGCCATCGGATGGACAGGAACCTGGTTTGCCGATGTGCGCTGTGCAGACCAGCAAAGCGTAGCGCTTACCTCCGGAATTGAACGTTTGAAAACCTATCTGTATCCGGAAGAGAGCATCCGCACTTCCAGTGTATGCCTGTCATTCTGGAACGGTTCCGACCGGATGAAAGGACACAACCAGTTCCGCCGTTTCGTGCAAGCCCACCACACTTGGAAAGTAGGTGGTAAACCGACCGTATATCCAATATCGACCAGTTTCAACTACGGTGATCCTACTCCCTGTAATGAATATACCTGCCTGACTACAGATTATGCCATTGCTATGGTGAAACGGTATGAACAATTCAAATTAGTACCCGAAGTATTCTGGCTGGATGCCGGATGGTACAATCACTCTGCAGATGTAGCCAATCATAAGAATTGGGCGAACACCGTAGGAAACTGGACCGTCGACTCTATTCGTTTCCCCGAAGGATTACGCCCCATCGCCGACGAAGTGCATAGAGTTGGTTCCAAGTTCATGGTATGGTTTGAACCGGAGCGTGTTATGAAAGGCTCAGCTTGGGCACTGCAACACCCTCAATGGATGTTGGATGCCAGAGGAAAAGCCAAACAGGAAGACTGGACAAAAGATGGTGAGCACGACTCTTATCTATTCAATCTCGGAAATCCGGAGGCATGTCGATGGATGAGTAAATATATCGGAGACTTCCTCGAAGAAAATGGCATAGACTACTACCGCCAGGATTTCAATATAGAGCCGGAAGGTTTCTGGGCTGCCAATGATGAACCTGGCAGACAAGGTATCTGCGAAATCCGATACATTGAAGGACTTTATTCTTTCTGGGAATATCTGCTGAACCGCTTTCCGGGCTTGCTGGTTGATAATTGTGCCAGTGGCGGACGCCGTATTGACCTCGAAAGTATCTCACGCAGTGCACCGATGTGGAGAACAGATTACAGTTATGGAGAACCAATCGGCTATCAATGCCATACTTACGGATTGAACTTATACCTTCCCCTGCATGGTACAGGAACTGTGAGTGCCGATAAATTCACTTTCCGTTCCAGCCTCGGAACCTCTATTATCTACAACTGGAAAATAACCGAAGCTGGACAATCCATCTATGATATGCGCGACCGCCAGGCAGAGTTCAAAGAACTCCGCCCCTATTTCTATGAAGATTACTATCCGTTGAGTGGAATAAACAACATTACTTCGGAAAATATCTGGCTAGCATACCAACTTTATCGTCCGTCGGATGACAGCGGATACATCGTAGCTTTCCGCCGCAAAGACAATCCGGACAAGAGCTATACTGTCAATTTATCAGGGCTACACCCTGACCACACTTATATACTCACCAATAAAGATACAGGAGAAGCTATAAAGAAAACCGGTAAAGAACTGGCTAACGGCTTCACGCTGACACTGGATAACCCGCAAAGTAGTCTGATAATCAAATACCAAAGTTCAACAACTGCCATACAGAAACTTTCTGTAGGAAAGAAAACCGGTGTAAAGCTCCGTGCTATAGGTGCAGAACTAGATCCCCACTTTCTCTCACAAAATGTGACCCGCAATGATGGAGCTAAAGCTGAAGACTGGGATCGCATCGTTGTGAAACGTGTCAAAGAAATGGGACTGCAAAGCTTACGGGTGATGGTGATGCCACAATGGTATGAGCCAAAGAATGACAATCCGGATGCATCCAAAATCGACTGGCATAATTTCACTTTCAACTCTGTAGAAATGCAATCACTCTACAAAGTATTGGATATGGCACAAGAACAGAAAATGGAAGTCACCCTTGTACTTTGGGGAGCCCCTCCGGGACATTTCCTGGCCGAAGGGAATTATGGTAACTGGGTAGTAGCCCCGACTAACTATGAAGAATGGAGCGAGAACTTTTCCGCACTTGTACAACACCTGCTCAACAACAAAAAATACACGTGCGTCAAAGAGATTACTCCGATCAACGAACCAGATTGGTCATATATCATCAAAGGTAAAGCTGCTCCCACCGCCGACTATATTGAAATGTGTAAAGTACTCGACAGACGTTTCAAAGAGGATGGAATAAGAAATAAAGTACATTTCAGCCTTTCTGACAATTCAGACGGAGGTACAGGAACGCATAAATATCTGGCAGCCTGCACGAAAGGACTGGCGAACGTTGCTGACGTATTCAACTCCCACACCTATATCTTCGGCTACGAAACTCCGAACTCCACAATTCTGGATTGGGAAAAACAAAACTCTCAATTGGCCTCTTCAGTTGGAAAAGCCCATTTCATCGGTGAATTCGGAGGTAATCAATGCGTAGGTGCCACCAGACAAAAAGATATCGACTTGTATGAACGAGGAGTACTCATGACACGCATAGCCATCAATCTACTCAATGCAGGAGCAAGCGGTGTTAGCTATTGGAGCCTGATAGACCAATACTATGGTAAGGATGCAGACTACGGAGCAATGCAGCAACTGGGTTTATGGAAGTATGTAAAGAAAACATACGCTTCGGAACCATACTACAACGATATCAAAAGTGATTACGAGGTACGCCCACAGTACTATGCCTATTCTCTGTTGACACGTTTCATACGCCCGGGAGCTGAAATCTATCCGATAGCAACACCGGAAGAATGGTATGCAGGAACTGCTGTTCGAAACACAAATGGCAAATGGGTATATGTTTTCGCCAATGGAATGGACCAGGAGAAAGCAATAAGCCTCATCAACCAACATACGCAAACCAAAGGGAATTATCAGGTTTACCGTTATATCAAAGACGGTTTACCTACCACAGACCAAATGTTGGCTCCGGACGCCCAGCCTCTCAAAGTGAACGATAAAATTCTATGTTTACTTCCGGCTCATTCTGTGATCGTCTTAAAACAAGAATAACTATGTACTCTATTTATTCATTAAACAAATAGTATTTATGAAAACACATTTCTACATTTTATTAATGCTTGGAATGGTATTCCTTTTGGGATGTGAAGACGAAAAGTTAGGCACAGACCTAGGAGTAACCAATGTAGTGCTTCCGGATATTTCGGAAGAATCCCTGGGCACAGAGATTACCATTCAGGGAAATGGCTTTATCGACTGTGATGTACTGGCTCTTTCTCCCCTTTCAGGAGGAACCGAACAGCCCATCTACATGGAAACCAGAGAAGTACAATCCGATCATATCACGGTACTTTACCCCTCTACGGCCACCAAAGATTCTTATGGACTTGTATTGGTACGCGGTAGCAAAATGCGAACATTAGGCGTCATCAACAGTACTGTTGGAGTTATGCCCGACGAAAACCTGCGTAATGCCTTGTCTGCTCTTTTCCCTGATATATTTAAAGGAGAAAAGATATCTTCCAGTGCTAAATATGTCACTTTCACTGATGGCACACTAAATATCAGCGATAAAAATATCACTTCTCTGGAGGGACTCGAATATTTCAGCAACATTCGGAAACTGATCTGCAACAATAATGATATCAGTGAAATTCCTGCAGAAGTACTATCCAGACTGTCTGAACTGACTGCACAAAACACTGGTCTGACCAAACTGGAACTAGCCACTTCGGAACAGCCGAACACGACATTGGTATCTCTCAACATAGATGGAAGTACCAAACTAGAATCTGTCGACCTGTATTATTGTTATAACATTGAGAAGTTCTCTGCTCTAAACTGTAAACTGGTATATCTGGATGTACGCAATTACCACAGTATCTATGGCGGATGTCTGAACTACAACAGCACAGACTTCAAATTTACTTTCAGCGATGACGCAAGTAAAGAACGACTCCTGAAAATGGAATCCTGGTGGATGGACTCATACTACAGCAATAGCGGTTCTATCGTAGATGCCATCAATAATGGAGTGACAGTGGAAGGGTACGACTGGATGCACGACTATCCCGATGGAAACAACAACTATTATTACAGTTACGGAAAATATCAGAAGACAATGAAAAAGTACGGAGAAATTCCTGATATCAATCTGCGAAACGCACTCAAAGCATTGGTTCCGGATGTATTCGATGGAGATAAAGTTCTGACAGTGGCTGCTCTGAATACTGAATACTTCAAGAATAACACGACCCTTGATCTTAGCAATAAGGGAATCACTAATCTGGAAGGACTACAATACTTCTGCGGATACAAAAACCTCATTCTGGATGGAAATAATCTGGGAGAAATCGATCTTAGTAAATACGCAATCAGTACCAGCTACACGGCAGGTCCGGTAGATGAGAAAGGAATTCAGACTTTCAGTGCCAAGAATGCAGGATTAACCAAATTCATTTCTGGCGATCAGTATATGATAACCTCTATAGATGTGAGCAACAATCCGGGATTAGCATATCTGGATATAAACCGGTGCAAATCCATCACATCACTAAATGCATCCGGTTGTCCGCTCACTTATGTTGATCTGCGTAATCTGGCAGGTACTTATTCCGTACTAGGTTACTCCGGTGGAGCTGTAGATGCCTCAAAAGTTCAGTTCTCATTTACCGACAGCTCTTCAACTCAAAGGAAGCTACTAGTAGAAGAATGGTGGATGGATAGCCCATGGAATGGCACAAGCCCATGTATTACCGCAAAGAATCAAGGTGTCCGGATAGAACGCTATGAATACATAGGATACGACAAGGATAAAATGTTGAGTTCATTTAATTAGACAGAAAACAATCTTAAACGTTATAGTTATGAAAAAAAGTTATTGGCTATACAAAATGTGCCTGTTGCTTGGGTTGGGAATCTGTATTCCCGTTACAGGAAATGCATCGGATATCGGAGATGCTACCCTGACACAGCAACAGTCTAAAATAACAGCCTCTGGAGTCGTCGTAGACGAGTCCGGTGAAAGCCTGATCGGAGCTTCCGTCATAGAAAAAGGAGCAGCAACGAATGGTACTATTACAGACATAGACGGTCGTTTCTCTTTATCGGTTGCCCCCAACGCTATACTGGAAATCAGTTATGTAGGTTATCAAAAGCAGGACATTCCTGCTAAAAAAGACATGCGTATCATCATGCATCCGGACGTAGCGAACCTGGAGGAAGTTGTAGTGGTAGCTTACGGTACCCAGAAAAAGGTTTCTGTCATCGGTTCCGTAGCTTCCATTGATCGAAAAGATTTGATGAAATCCTCATCGCCCAACCTAAGTTCCGCTTTATCCGGAAAACTCCCAGGATTGACAACTATCCAGACCTCCGGTGAACCGGGACGTGACGAAGTCACCATGTTCCTGCGTGGTGCTGCCACTACAAACGGAACAAACCCATTAATTATGGTAGATGGAGTAGCTGTAGACGATATGCGATCTATCGACCCGAACGAGATTGCTAATATCTCCGTATTGAAAGATGCTTCCGCAACAGCAGTATTCGGAGTACGTGGTGCCAACGGAGTGATAATGATTACCACTCGTAGAGGTGAAAAAGGAACTGCCCGTATCAGTGCCAATGTAGAATTCAGCATGCAGGAAATCGCTTTCAAGCCCGAACGTCTGGATTCATGGGACTGGGTCAGACTTCGCAATGAAGCACTCGTGAACGACGGAAATTCCGCTGAATTCCTCGGGCCGGACATTGATAAGTTCGACTCATGGAAAACAGGTAATCCTGTAGACCCGGATTTTTATCCGAATAATAACTGGCAAGATATCTTGTTCAGAGATTATGCTCCCATGACCAGAGCCAACATGAACGTTTCGGGAGGTTCGGACAAACTTCAATACTTTGTAAGTGCAGGCTATCTGCATCAGGGAGGTATGTTCAACGTAGAACCTAAATCCAAGTTGGGATACAATGCCCAGTCTTCATTAGACCGCTACAACTTCCGCTCAAATATCGACTACAAAGTCAATAAGTCGGTAAAGATTAACTTAAACGCTTCCTCTTATCTGGAACGGATCAACGGAACTTCCGCAAGTATGTCAAGTGTATTCAACAGCGCTTTGACCTCACGCCCTACTTCCATGTATCTCACCCCGGAAGGTGCATACGCTACTGATGCTATACGTACTTTCCCTATTGGTGCCGGATTATCCGTAGAAGATCCCGCCAACAATTCATTGAGTGCATATCCGCTAATCAACCGTTCGGGCTATCAACTGGAAACCAGATCGGGAATCAATGTTATCGGAGGAGTAGAAATAGATTTGGGATTTATCACTAAAGGGCTCTCTGTCAAAGGCCAGGTATCTTTCGACTCCAAAGGATTTGGGAAAACAATCGGAAAACGTTCCTATACCTGGTATACGTATCAGACATTAGCTTCAGGAGAGCATTTGTTTATCAATCGCCATCCTAGCCTGGAGGACGAAGACGGCCCGATTGAACTCACAAAGTCTTCCGAATCTTATTGGGTTATGAACTTACAGGGACAAATCAACTATAACCAGACCTTCGCCGGAAAGCATAATGTCACTGCTATGTTTCTAGCTCAACGGGACATCAAAGAATCCAAAGAAACATCCGGTGACCTACTGCTTCCTTACAACGTCATCGGTATTGCCGGACGTGCAACTTATGACTATGACAGACGTTATTTTGCAGAGGTCAACGTAGGTTATAACGGCTCTGAACAATTTTCACCGGACAAACGATTTGGTCTCTTCCCGGCTGCCTCTTTCGGTTGGCTGATTACTAATGAGGGCTTCCTTCAGGATAATCCGGTTTTGACCAATCTGAAGTTAAGAGCTTCTTGGGGAAAAGTTGGTAACGACGCCTTCGGTTCAGCCCGTTTCCTTTATCTGGATAATATCAGTCAATATTCCGTAGTCACCGACAGTAAAGGAGATCATTGGTTATCCCCAAGCTTGGGATATGCTTCCAATGGTTCCGGTTGGGGACAAGGTTACAAGATAGCCGAAAACTACATAGGAAACAAAAGCATCACATGGGAAACAGCTGAAAAACAGAATTATGGTATAGACATATCCTTGTATCATGATCTTTCCTTCTCATTTGACTACTTTGTTGAAAAAAGAAAAAATATTCTGATTATCCCGCAGACTACTCCTATGATTCAAGGTCTTCCCTCATCCGCTCTTCCACTGATGAACGATGGTGAAGTAAAGAATCAGGGATTCGAAATGGTCCTCGGATATCAGAAACAATTCAAAAACGGGCTATCTGTTTCTGCTAATGCAAACTTCAGTTATGCCAAAAACAAAGTATTGGAATATGACGAGCCACTATTAGGTAAGGATTATGCTTATCGCACCCGCACCACCGGCTTCTCATTAGGACAAAACTGGGGATATATCATCGACCACAGCTATGATCCTGAAAAAGGGCGTGACGGCACAGGATTCTTCTATAGCGACGAGAGTATTGCCAAGAGCGGACTGACTTATGAAGGTGTAGGAACACCGGAACCCGGAGACTTTATTTATAAAGATCTCAACGGAGACGGTGTCATCAATGACCGTGACAAGGCTCCCATTGGCTATTCCTCCCTATTGCCTCGCATCAACTACGGTTTCTCTTTATCTGCCAACTGGAAAGGATTCGATGTTTCTATCATGTTGCAGGGAGTAGGCCAATACAGCAAGACTTATTCAGGAGCCGGTATTTATGAAAGCAGCGGCAACTTTTACAAGATGCACATGGAACGTTGGAGCGAAGAACGCTATAATAATCACGAAAAGATTACGTATCCTCGTCTGTCCAGCAGTGGCGGCCCGAGCTTGCAGCCCAACGACTTCTTTATCATGGATGCCTCATATATACGTCTGAAAAATGCAGAAGTAGGATATACATTACCGGAAAGCATCAGCAAGAAAATCGGTGCTTCCAATGTACGTTTCTATTTAAGTGGTAACAACTTGTATACATGGACTCACCTGAAGACTGACAGCTTCGATCCCGAACAAAACAGTCCGGCAGCCTATCCAACAATGCGTACGTACAATGTAGGTTTAAATATTACATTTTAACGGCTAAAACAAAACCGATATGAAAAAAAGATTGATTTATATATGCATGTTTGCTTCCTTGCTCACATTCAGTTCTTGTAATGAAGCGTTGGATGTAGCTCCCGACGGAAGATTATCACTGGACGAAGTATTCCAAGATCCCGATCTGACTAAAGCTTATTTCAGTACTTGCTTTGACTATCTGCCTAAAAAGAGTTTACGATATCATTTCTGGAGCAACTATCCCGTAGCACTTAGTGATGAAGCGTGGGATTGCACGGATGGTTCCGGTGCCGGCTTTGCACATGCCGCATCCGGCAACTGTACCACCACCGACTTCTATCTCGACGTTCGCAGAGATATGGGTGACACCTACTCAGAAGGAGGATACTGGCAGTTATACTGGGGGCAAATCCGTATTATCAACACATTCCTCCAACGGGCAGCCACCGCCGCCATACCAAGAGAAAGCGACCGTGACCGTTGGGTAGCAGAGGCTCATGTACTCCGTGCTTATTTCTATATGGAGTTACTGAAATGGTATGGTCCTGTGCCTATTGAGAAAGAGCCATACGGTTTAGACTATGATTATTCAACTCTATCACGTCCTACTTTCGAAGACTGTGCCCGATTCATTGTAGATGATTGCGAAATAGCTTTGCAATCCAGCAACCTCCCTTGGCGACTGACAACACTCAACGAGAAGATCAGAATGACCAAAGGTATCGCAATGGCTATCCGTTCCGAAGCATGTCTATTCGCAGCCAGCACTTACAACAATGGCGGCAAAGATCTTTGGGAATGGGCTTACACAATCAACAAAGACTGTCTGGAACAGCTGAAAGCCAATGGATATGAATTGTATACTAAATGTGCGGATACTGAAAAGTACTATAACAATGCTTATATGGAGTACTTTACGCTCAATAACTATATCGGAACAGATCCCAGTGATAAAGAAACAATCTGGCAAAGTACCGAAGGCTATTGGCCCGACCCATACACCAATCCTTTGTATGACGTTATCGGAGCTCCGGTATTGGGAAACGCTCAATTAACTATTGTTCCTTCCCAAGAATTAGTAGACGCCTATGATATGCTAGCAACAGGAAAGCCTGTACTGGATTTATCGAAACCTTATAACGATGAGAAGCATCTGTCACCTAATTATGACCCTAATAGCGGTTATGACCCAGCCAACCCTTATAAGGGACGTGATCCTCGTTTCCAGGCTACAATTTTTTATAATAACAGTCCTGTGCTGTTAGGAAAGGAACCGGCAGTAGTAGAAACGTACGTGGGAGGAAATAGCGAAATCCGTACAAGTGGAAATACGAATACACGTACCGGTTATTATTGGAGAAAAAGAATGGTAAACGGTAACTGTAAGGCAGCCGGAGTGGCTGGATATGATGGCCGTTTCCGTTTTTACCGATTAGGCAAAATTTATCTGAATGCCGCCGAAGCCGCTATTGAAAGCGGACACCTTACCGAAGGCCTGGAATGGATCAATGAAATCCGTCATCGCGCAGGTTTTGATCCTTCGGTTGATCTGTCGACAAACGACAAGAACGAAGCTCGTTTATTGGTACGCCACGAACGCCAGATAGAGCTGGCTTGTGAAGAAGACAGATATTTCGATATCCGCCGTTGGACACCCGCCAATGAGAATATGGAAAATGAGAAGTTTACCACAGGTATGAGAATCACCAAAAATGGAAACTCATTCTCTTATGAAAGAATCAATCTAGGAACAGACGGCAGCAAACCGAGCAAAATGAGTTATGAAAAGAAATGGCACGTATATCCTATCCCTGCCAATGAAGCAGCCGTATTGGAAGGCACGACAGGACAGACGTGGCAAAATGCAGGATGGTAATCATAAAACAGAATGTATATGAAAAACAGAATAATCACACTTTTGTGCATCGTATGCCTGTTCACAGGCAATGAAGTATGCCGGGCACAAGTGCAAGAAGTTATATCCGGTGTGGTGCGGAATGAGAGCAACGAACCTTTAGACGGCGCAATCATTTCTGTCCCGGACAATCCCGAATACACCACAAGCAGTGATAAAGACGGAAAATTCATCATGGAGATTCCGTCGGGAGCCAGTATGGTCATTTGTAAGATTCCGGGATATCGGAACCAGACAATGAAATTCACTCTGAATAAACCGGTAGAGTTTTGTCTGATATCAGACATCGCCGGTCAGGATACATCTCTCGAAGTAGCCATGCTGCAGAAAGAGAGAAAAGGAGGTTATACAGGAGCAATCTCTACCGTTCAGGGAGAAGAGTTAGTTAAAACACCTAATAGCGGATTTTCAGCTACGCTGACCGGACGCTTGGCAGGATTGACTTCTATCCAATCCACCAGCACACCAGCCGATGATGCAACAACGATGTATATACGTGGTCTGAATTCCATAAACGGTAATTCACCTTTGGTTGTACTCGATGGAATTCCGGCTCCATTATTCGATATGAATACACTCGATGCCAACACTGTAGAATCTGTCAGTATTCTGAAAGATGCCGCAGCTAAAGCATTATATGGTCCGCGAGCTTCTTCCGGAGTAATTCTTATTACTACAAAAAGAGGCGAAATAGGACGTACTAAAGTAAATGTGAACATGGACTTCTCCATACAACAGGCTACCCAGCGTCCTAAAATAGTAAGTACCGGTGAATACGCACAAATGCGTAACCAGGCCTTACTCAATGACGGTGGCACTCCACTCTATTCTTTATATGAAATAGCCGGGTTTACAGATGGAACTATGCCGGGACACGACTGGTATGACACTTTCATGAATGATGCAGCCAGTATGCAACGTTACAACGTAAATATCAGCGGAGGTAACAACCGGGTTAAATACCTTGTTAATGCCGGTTATCTTCACCAAAACAGCCTGATTGATGCAGAGAAGAATGATAATTATAATCCTGCACTCAAATTGCATCGCTTCAACATTTTAGCTAATGTGGACGTCACTCTGCATCGTTATCTAAACTGTTTCCTTAACACAAATGTCACTATCGACCGGATAAATCAAGGATACAACGGGACAGGAGATATCATGAATTCGATCTATCAGATGGCCCCCACCGTACCTGGACCTATCACCGAAGACGGAAAAGTGATTACTGCAGAATACAATGAATATCCTACTTACGGACTTATCAACCGCTCCGGATATAGCCATCAAACAGGTATCAATCTGAACGTCGCTTATGGAATGAATCTGGATCTGGGATTCCTGACTAAAGGATTGAGCGTAAAAGGAATAGTAGGTTATGAAGCAAACTATGACGGAACAATCTATGGTTCTACTGACTACGCACGTTATGCAGCCAATGGCAGCGGACTTTTCGGTACTCACACCACTCTTCCTCTAAGTTTAAGTAAGACCGCTAATATGCGCTACTTTATCAACTTCCAAGGGTTCATCAACTATAATCGTATTTTTGGAGGCAAACATGAAGTAGATGCATTTGTCAGCTATTTCAATGAGAATATGATGAAAAACGGTGATCT
The DNA here is from genome assembly GCF_003604005.1 of Bacteroides sp. OF03-11BH. Taxonomy (NCBI): domain Bacteria; kingdom Pseudomonadati; phylum Bacteroidota; class Bacteroidia; order Bacteroidales; family Bacteroidaceae; genus Bacteroides; species Bacteroides sp. OF03-11BH. The sequence continues at coordinate 105,753 of NZ_QTMW01000014.1, forward strand.
CCCATACGATCGTTTGTCATTAATGGGACATGTGAAATACGGCTATGATTCACGGTACTATATACAGGGAGACTTTACCTATGATGGCACAGAACAGTTCAAACCGGGTAACCGTTTTAAATTCTTCCCGACAGTATCTGCCGCTTGGGTGGTATCCAACGAAAGTTTCCTGAAAGACACAGATTGGTTGTCCTTCCTCAAAATACGCGCATCTGCCGGCTGGCTGGGCAATGACCAGATATCTGACACCCGTTTCCTGTATGCTACAGATGTACGTTATAAAGATGCAGGTTACTTACTAAGCAACTACTATGGCTTTCATACTGTAGAAGGTATGCAAGGTAATCCGTATATCCATTATGAAGAATCTTTCCAGCAAAATTACGGAATAGATGTTACCTTATTCAACTCACTAGGTATCACATTTGATTATTGGAACGTGAAACAGACCCAAATGGCTATCCAAAATAACAGTGTATCTTCTGCACAAGGTATCGCCAGTGAAAATCTGCCATTTGAAAATCTGGGTAAGATGAACAACAAAGGATTTGATCTTGAACTATCTTATATCAAGAATCTGAAATGTGGATTAAGAATGACTATCAGAGGGAATATGGGATACAATAAAAATGAAGTAACTGACATAAAAGAGTTGAACCGTACCGCCAGCGGATATTACTATCCATATCGTAAAACCGGCTATTCTGCAGGACAACAGTTCGGATATCTGATTGACTATTCCAACGGAAACGGCTACTATAATAGCCAGGAGGAAATAGATAAAAGCGGTCTGCGATTCTCTGGTGCTTCTCCGCGCCCAGGTGATTTCATTTACAAAGACTTAAATAACGACGGAAATATAGATGAGCGTGACCAGGCACCGATGGACAAAGCCCAGACACTACCTACACTTTCTTATGGTGGTTCTATTCAACTGGAATACAAAAACTTTGACTTGTATGTTCAGTTACAAGGTGTATCAGGTACAGCAGCCTATTACAGTGGATGCGGTATCTTCGATAATGCTTACCAAGGAGTGTACACAGACCTGCACCGTAATGCCTGGACAGCAGATCGCTATGCGGCAAATGAAAAAATCAGCTATCCGGCTTTGACCACAGGAAGCTCTTCAAGTCTCCAATCGAATGAATTCTTCTATTCCAAAAATAACTATATGAGATTGAAGAATGTAGTATTAGGTTATACACTTCCTAAACGTTGGAGCAGTAAGCTGAAACTGGAGAAAATGAGATTCTATATCAGCGGAGCCAATTTGTTGACCACCTCATCTCTCAAGTTCGATAATCTGGACCCGGAACAATATTCCTACTCTGTATACCCCATTTACAGAACATTTAACATAGGACTTAACCTGAATTTCTAAAGACTGAAGTTATGAAAATAAATAAAATCATATCAGGAGTATTCTCCTTACTCATATTATCCTCATTCATAGGATGTACTGAAATTGAAGATCATCCGGACGGCCGTACGGATTACAGCGATTTGTTTACCACGAACCGTAAAACGTATACTTATATGAATCAATGTTATGGATGGATTCTGAATTACGGAATGAACTATAACTATACCATGCTAGCTGGTTGTACGGATGAAGCCAAAGATTCCTGGGAACTACAGAACGGAGTTACCCGCAAATGGAATGAAGGACAATTATCTCCCTTCAGCAATCCGCTGGAGGGCATCGAAGGAAATCCGGAAAACTACAATTATTATTATCAAGGGATTCGTGCCTGCAACATCTTTCTTGCCAATATCCCTACTGCCAGTGTCTACTCGGAAGATATACGTAACAGTTTCAAGGCACAGGTACTTACATTACGCGCTTTCTATTATCTTCAATTGGTGAAACGTTATGGAGGTGTTCCCATCATAACAACTCCCGACTACGATTATACCAAGGTTAAAAGAGGTACATTTGGCGAGTGTGCCCGCCAAATATTAGCTGATTGTCAGGCTGCTATTGATATTCCCACTGTTGAAGAATGGGGATGGCGTTCCTTAGATAAGGAGAACTACCGTCACGTTATGACAAAAGCCATCTGTGCAGCCATCCGTTCACAGATATCACTCTATGCAGCCAGTCCTCTGTACAATGACGGAACAATCACTTGGACAGAAGCCGCAGAAATTACTAAAAAGTCTCTGGATGACTGTCTGGCGAACAATTATGAACTTTATAAGAAACAGCCGAATGCTACAGCTGGTTATTCTCCTTATGATGTGTATTTCTATTCGCGCACTGACTTGCCGGTAGTTAATGACAAAGAAACCATTATGGAAGTTGGACAAATGTATATGTGGAATTATGCTGGCCTGCCAACTACCGACGGCCAGACAGATGCCGGTGCGTGTCCGTCGCAAGAGCTACTTGATGCCTATGAAGTTGTGAACGGTGACATGACAGAATCTTATCCTCTGCTCAATTTAGAGAGCCCTTATCTAGATGCCAATCATCTGCAGCCTAACTTGAATTCGGCTGTTGAAGGTCTCTACAATCGAGCCAAACCGTATGAGAACCGTGATCCGCGTCTTAAAGCTTCTATTTATTACGATGGTTCCAAACTAAACCTGGAAACCGGTGCACTACTCTCAACCAAGACAGGAGGAAACTGTGCACTTGATCCCAGTAACGCACGTTACACCTGTACCGGCTATTATACGCGTAAGTTCTCACATTATAAATCCGGACGTTCCGGCAATCTGGATGGTTACTTCAAAGAGTTCCGCCTGGCTGAATTATATTTGAATTATGCAGAGGCAGCTAATGAAGCATCTACTACCGGAACTGTACCCAATGATGCCGTAGATGCAGTCAATGCAGTACGTTCCAGAGTAGGTATGCCAGGCATTCCTTACGGATTATCCTGTGATCAATTTCGTCTGCGAATCAGGAACGAAAGACGCGTAGAACTTGCTTTTGAAGAACACCGTTTCTTTGATGTACGCCGTTGGAAGATGCTGGATCAAACAGATAAAGTAATTACCGGAATGAAGGCAAACTCAGATGGAAGTTACTCCCGTTTTGTAGTAGATAATAACCGAAAAGCATATAGTGAAAAATTCCTATTATATCCAATACCGGGTGACGAAGCGATCCGGTTACAGAATGCTTCAGGAACTAACTGTCAGAATCCGGGCTGGTAATCAAATCTAAAAAATACAGATTATGCAAAAGTGGTTATTAACTATTATTATTGCCATACTTCCTGTTATCACTGCATGTTCTAAAACCGATACGGAAGTATCTGTACCGGAAGAAGAAACAGGAAAGAAAACAGAGATTAAGTTCCTTCAACTCAACTTATGGGTGGAGTGTACCAAGGTGGAGCATGCTCCGGAATATCTGATAGAACAGATTGCTACCCTACAGCCAGACATTGCTACATTTTGCGAATTATATAAAGGTCCACAAGACGATCCCGTGATGCCTAAACTAATGCAAGGGCTTAAAGATAAGGGACTCATCTATTACGATGCACGAATAGACGGAAGAGCGGTCATATCAAAATATCCGATCAAAGAGACAGAACGCATCAACAAATGGATGTTCAAAGCGATTCTGGATGTCAATGGGAAACGAGTGGCCGTTTACCCGGCACATTCAGAGTATCGTTACTACACCTGTTACTATCCCCGGGGATACAATGACGGTAGCGTTAATTGGGATAAACTTCCGGCTCCTATCACTGATGTAAACAAGATACTTGCTGTCTGCGAAGAATCAGACCGTATAGAATCCGCCCAAGCTTTTATCAACAACGCTGCCAAAGAGCTAGAGCAAGGAGCACTCGTATTTTTTGCCGGAGATCTGAATGAGCCTTCTTATCTGGATTGGCAGGCCGATACAAAAGATCTATTCGATCATCGCGGATGTATCGTCAATTGGGGAACTTCCAAATTGTTGGTTCAACGGGGATATAAAGATGCCTACCGGGTAATTCATCCCGATCCGGTGAAATGTCCGGGATTCACTTTTCCAGCAGACAATAAATCAGTCATTCCAGAGAATCTCTCATGGGCACCGGAGGCAGATGAACGCGAACGAATTGATTTCGTTTACTATTATCCAAATAAAAATCTACAAATAAAAAGTGCCCAGATAGTAGGTCCAACAGGCTCTATTGTACGCGGACAAAGAATAGAAGAACAAACCAAAGATCCAATCATTCCGCCCGTAAACAATCAGTGGCCAAGCGATCATAAAGGAGTGCTGATTACGTTTTATATCAAAGAGTAATTACAATGATTAACAGGATGCAAAAGTGGATATACGTCATTATACTCCTGACCGGATACTCAATAAGAAGTTATACACAGAAGACCATAAATCTCAATATTCCTGTTGAGCAAAACTGGATGTTCGATAACGAACATCCAGTACGCTTCATGCTGGAATTGACATCTGCACAGTCAGGTTTTTCGGATAGGATACGTATGGACATTGCAACAGATTTCGGCAATGCTGTATCGTCTACCTTTATAACCTACTCTTTCGGAACAGATTCGATAGCTCCCGGTGGAGGCTTTCGCAGTCGTGCATCAGTCACTCTCACGAATCTCACTCCCGGATTTTACCAGGTTTGTTTCATTGCCGGCACCGACACTCTGAAACATTTCTTCTTTGGATACGAAGCCGAACAGATTTTATCCAAACCGGATGGTCCCCCTAACTTAAAAAGATTTTGGAATAAAACCATCACCGAACTTAAACGTGTACACCCTGCCTATAAAATGACACGTCTACCTGAATCTTCGAAGCCAGAGCGTGATGTTTACGAAGTAGAAATGCGCTCGCTTGAAGGAGAAATCTTACGGGGGTATTGGGCAGTCCCTACAGATGGTCAGAGTCATCCGGCCGTAGTGGTTTATCAAGGTTATGATGCCGTCACCTGGATTCCCAGTCCCAACGACTATCCCGGTTGGTGTATCTTGGTCATTCCACCCCGTGGACAAGGCCTCAACAAACCTTATAACCGCTTTGGTGAGTGGATTGCTTTCGGACTGGATTCACCCAAACATTACTATTACAGAGGTGCTTTTGCTGATACAGTCCGCAGTATTGATTTTATTTTTGCTCAGCCATGCTTTGACGGACAAAACCTTTTTGCTACAGGTATTTCGCAAGGTGGAGCGCTCACATTAGCAGTAGCGTCACTCGACCATCGTATTTCCGCAGCTGCGCCTATCGTACCCTTTCTGTCAGACTATCCCGATTATTTCCGTTTGGTTCACTGGCCTGCCAACTTGGTATTCGAAGGAGCTGCCCGGCAGAATATTGACAAAGATAAAATATTCTCATTACTAACTTACTTTGACTTGAAGAATCTGACCGGATGGATCAAATGCCCAGTATTAATGGGATTCGGACTTCAGGACAACATTACACCACCACATACAAATTTTGCAGCATACAATCACATCCGTACACCTAAACGCTGGATATGTTACCCTACATCAGGACACTTTGCAGCTTATGAGAACATGGACTCATGGATTGCTGAAAGTACTCGTTTTTTCAATCAGTATGTAGTGTGGTAATAATCTGAACTGATAAAAACGAAACAGGCACAAACACTATAACAAGAGGTTAGTTAGGTTAGAAACCGGAAGAGTAATTCTGTTAAATAGAATTCTCTTCCGGTGTTTTATAGTTACTTTCTTCTAATAAGATTCACTGAAATCGAATAAAAACAATATATTTGCATAGATGTAAACACCTTAAAAAATAAATTAGTGAGAAAAGTAATTCTTTTATTTCTGCTATTTTTAAGCGTAGCTGGAGTCCGCACACAAGGTCAAAACATCACTTTTAGCCACTTGACCACGGACGACGGACTCTCCCAATTTTCTGTCAATAGCCTTTATATTGATGAACGGGGGATTATATGGATTGGCACGCGTGAAGGACTGAACCGGTATAACGGTAACGATATCAAAAGTTTCAAACTTAATAAAAACGATCCGAACAGTTTGTTCAGCAATACAGTGCTGCGTATCACCGGAAACAAAAACGGGAAGGTATACCTGCTCTGTACGGACGGGGTAGCAGAGTTCGATCTGACCACACAAAGATTCAAAACGTTGCTGCAAGGCAATGTGGATGCTATTTATTTCAACGAGAAATTATATATCGGGAAAAGAGAAGAAGTGTTTGTATATAATGAAAGTACCGGAAACTTCGATCTCTACTATCATCTTGCCGGAAAAGATATCACCCTCTCCTGCCTCCACCTGGACGAAAAGAAAAATCTGTGGATGGGAACTACCAGTAACGGACTTTACTGTTTATCGGGAGACAAAAAGATTTCCCAACCTGTCACAAGAGGTAATATCGCGAGTATTTACGAAGATTCGTCTAAAGAATTATGGATCTGTACCTGGGAAGAAGGACTCTACCGGATAAAAACAGATAGTACCATTGAGAACTTCCGTCATGATCCTAAAAATCCAAACAGTATTTGCACCGATTTCGTAAGGAGTTGCTGTGAAGATAATGCAGGAAATCTGTGGATAGGAACCTTTCACGGGTTAAATCGCTATGAAAAGAGCACAGGTAAATTCCAACTTTACACTGCCAACGCGAACAAACCCGACGGACTTACCCACTCCTCCATCTGGTGCATCGTCAAAGATGAACAAGGAACAATTTGGCTGGGTACTTATTTCGGAGGTGTCAACTATTTCAATCCAGAATATGAAATCTATACCCGTTACAAAACCGGAGATACAGAGAAAGAAGGTCTAAGTAGTCCGATCGTCGGTAGAATGACTGAAGATAAGGACGGAAACCTGTGGATTTGTACCGAAGGCGGCGGCGTGAATGTGTATAACCGGAAGGATAACACCTATCGGTGGTATCGCCACGAAGAGGGCAAAAATAGCATTTCCCATAACAATGTCAAAGCAATCTACTACGACCGGACTAATGAAATCATGTGGATAGGTACACACTTGGGAGGATTGAACAAACTCGACCTGCGTACTAACCGTTTCACAGTCTACCGAATGAAAGCCGGAGACCCAACCTCACTACCTTCGGATATCGTCCGAGACATTGTACCTTATAAGGACAAGCTGGTTGTCGCCACACAAAACGGTGTTTGTCTTTTCAATCCGGCAACAGGCGCTTGCCAACAGCTCTTCAAAGAGACTAAAGAAGGAAGAGGTATTGGCATGGTAGCCAGTCTTTGCATTGATAAAGACGGTACATTGTGGATTGCGGCTACCGGGGAGGGTGTTTATTCTTACCGGTTCGACAGCGGTAAACTTACTAATTATCCACACAATCCCGCTAATCCGAACAGTCTTAGCAACAATAATATCAACAGTATCATGCAGGACAGTAACGGTAATCTGTGGTTCTGCACCTCCGGAAGCGGTCTCGACCGTTACCGTAAGGCAAGTGATGACTTTGAAAACTTCGATGTACAGACAGATGGTTTATCCAGCGACTGTATCTACGAAGTATGCGAATCGTCCATACAGAAAGGAGACTTATTGCTGATTACCAATCAGGGATTCTCACAGTTCAACTATCCAAGCAAGAAATTCTATAATTACGGTACGGAGAATGGATTCCCGTTGACTGCCGTCAATGAAAACGCACTATTTGTGACACATGACGGAGAAGTATTCCTTGGCGGTATTCAGGGAATGATTTCTTTCTGGGAGAAAAAATTACATTTCACTCCCAAATCATATAATATCATTCTTTCCCGCCTGTTTGTCAACGGAAAAGAAGTAGTTCCGGGAGATGAAAGCGGCATCCTGGAACAGTCGATCTGTCATACTCCGGAAATCAGTCTGAAAGCGAATCAATCGATGTTTAGCATCGAATATGCCACTTCCAACTTCATCCCTGCCAACAGAGATGAAATTCTCTATCGCCTGGAGGGTTTCTCAGACGAATGGAACCATACTTACCGGAAGCAAACGCTGATTACTTATACAAACCTGAATCCGGGTAAATATACCCTTGTCATCAAATCACAGAGGGAAGGAATAAAAGAGGCCAGACTGCTGATTATCGTACTCCCTTCATGGTATGAGACATGGTGGGCTTACCTGATTTATACCATTGTCACTATCAGCCTGTTATGGTATCTTATTCAGAACTATAATTCGCGCATCAAACTCCGTGAGTCTTTGAAGTACGAAAAGAAGCATATTGAAGACCTCGAAGCATTGAACCAGTCGAAACTCCGTTTCTTCACTAACATCTCGCACGAATTCCGCACACCGTTAACGCTGATCGTGGGACAAGTGGAAACTTTGTTGCAGGTGCAGACATTTACGCCTAACATATATAATAAGGTATTGGGAATCTACAAGAACAGTCTCCAATTACGGGAACTGATTACGGAACTACTTGATTTCCGTAAACAGGAACAGGGTCACATGAAGATCAAAGTTAGCCAGCACAATCTGGTTAACTTCCTGTATGAGAATTATCTGCTCTTCCTCGAATATGCGAGCAGTAAACAAATCAACTTCAAGTTCAACAAACAGAAGGATGAATTTGAAGTATGGTATGACCAAAAGCAGATGCAGAAAGTAATAAACAACCTGCTGTCTAATGCAGTGAAGCATACCAAGGCCGAAGATACAATTTCGATTAATGTATCGCAGGAGAAAGACCATGTCATCATTGAAATAAAAGATACCGGGACAGGTATCGCCGCTGCCGAAATTGATAAGATATTCGACCGTTTCTATCAGACCGAACATCTCAACTCGCTGAATACCGGAGCCGGTACAGGCATCGGACTGGCACTGACAAAAGGTATTGTGGAACTTCATCACGGCACAATCCGGGTAGAAAGCGAACCGGGCAAAGGAAGCAGTTTCATTATCACCCTCAAACTAGGCAAGGAACACTTCACAGAAGAGCAAATAGCGAAAGATGATACGGAAACCATCCAGCAAACAGAGACTATTGTTCCTTCAGTAGAAATAATCCCTGATTCGGAATGGAAAGAAGAAGATAACAAGCGCATCGAAGACGCCAAAATGCTGATAGTGGAAGACAATGAATCTATCAAACAGATGTTAGTCGGTATTTTCGAAACATTCTATCAAGTCAGTACGGCTTCCGACGGAGTAGAAGCATTAGAGATGATACAGAAGGATATGCCGAGCATCATTTTAAGTGATGTCGTAATGCCACGCATGTCGGGTACGGAACTTTGCAAACAGATCAAGACGGACTTTAACACTTGCCATATTCCGGTGGTATTATTAACCGCACGTACTGCTATAGAGCACAATATCGAAGGTTTGAAGATTGGTGCGGATGATTATATCACGAAACCGTTTAATACCAATCTTCTGATTTCCCGCTGCAATAACCTGGTTAATTCCCGCCGGCTATTGCAAGAGAAGTTCAGCAAACAACCACAGGCTTTTGCCCAAATGTTGGCTACCAACCCGATGGATAAGGAGATGCTCGACCGCGCGATGGCCATTATCGAACGTCATCTGGACAATACGGATTTCAACGTTAATATCTTCGCCCGCGAAATGGGTATGGCACGTACGAACCTATTCACTAAACTGAAAGCAGTTACAGGCCAGACCCCGAATGATTTCATCCTAAGCATACGTCTCAAAAAAGGCGCTGTCATGTTAAGGAATAACCCGGAGCTGAATATCACGGAGATCTCTGACCGGATTGGGTTCTCCTCCTCCCGCTATTTCAGTAAATGTTTCAAGGAGATTTATCACGTCAGTCCGCTGGCTTATCGTAAAGGAGAAGAGAGCGAAGAAGAAGGGGACGGAGAAGAAACAGATTAGCAGGCAACTATACAAGCACTCTTGCAAAATAATCTTATATTATTAGGCACGGATCACACGGATTTCACGGATTAAAAAACGATGAGTATGAAAACAACAGCGTTAATCCGTGTAATCCGTGCCTAAATTTATGATATAAACGGTTTCTTAGTCCGGACATCTTCGCCCGAATAAAGAAGGTAACTTCTTAAGTGTACTATTTTGTACTTCACTTGTACATTCCTACTCATTCTTTTTCTTCCATTCGCTTATCTTTGTGTTCATTACATTATTTCCTAAAACATTCAGCATTATGAAAAACGTTTCGCGTCTACTTCCCCTATTGTCCGGCATCGTCACGCTGTCAGGATGCAGTCATGCACCCCAAAAGAGCAATGGGCAGAACAACCAAAAGCCTAACATTATTTATATATTTGCAGATGATCTCGGCATTGGTGATTTAAGCTGTTATGGAGCAACGAAAGTGAGTACTCCCAACATCGACCGGTTGGCAGGACAAGGAGTACAATTCACCAATGCTTATGCAACTTCTGCCACCAGCACTCCTTCCCGTTTCGGACTCCTGACAGGTATGTACCCCTGGAGACAAGAAAACACAGGAATCGCTCCCGGCAACTCTGAACTCATTATCGACACTACCTGCATCACCATGGCAGATATGCTGAAAGATGCAGGATACGCAACCGGTGCAGTAGGCAAATGGCATCTGGGACTCGGTCCGAAAGGTGGAACCGACTTTAACAACCGGATTACCCCTAACGCACAAAGCATCGGGTTCGACTACGAATTTATTATTCCGGCTACCGTAGACCGTGTACCTTGTGTATTTGTAGAAAACGGACATGTCGTAGGACTTGACCCCAATGATCCTATCACCGTAAACTACGACCACAAAGTAGGCGACTGGCCTACGGGAGAAGAGAACCCAGAGCTCGTCACTTTAAAACCCAGCCAGGGACACAACAATACAATTATCAACGGCATTCCCCGTATCGGCTGGATGACCGGAGGAAAATCCGCCCTTTGGAAAGATGAAGACATAGCCGATATCATCACCAACAAGGCCAAGAATTTCATTGCATCCCATCAGGAAGAACCCTTCTTCTTATATATGGGTACGCAAGACGTACATGTACCACGCATCCCCCACCCACGTTTCGCAGGCAAAAGCGGACTCGGCACTCGTGGCGACGTCATCCTGCAACTGGACTGGACCATCGGTGAAATCATGCACACACTGGACAGCCTCCACATCGCAGACAACACCATCCTGATCTTTACCAGCGATAACGGTCCTGTTATCGACGACGGCTATCAAGACCAAGCTTACGAACTTCTCAACGGACATACTCCGATGGGTATCTACCGTGGTGGGAAATACAGTGCTTACGAAGCGGGTACACGCGTTCCATTTATTGTCCGCTGGCCTGCCCGGGTGAAGCCGAACAAGCAACAAGCTCTTTTCTCTCAAATAGATGTGTATGCATCGCTCGCCTCACTTTTGGACCAACCTTTACGCAAAGGAGCTGCCCCCGACAGTCAGGAACATCTGAACGTTCTCCTCGGCAAAAATAATACAAACCGTGAGTATGTCGTTCAACAGAATCTCAATAACACACTTGCCATCATAAAAGGTCAATGGAAATACATCGAACCGAGCGACGGCCCCGCCATCGAACATTGGACGAAAATGGAGTTAGGCAACGACAAACAGCCTCAACTTTACGATTTATCCTCCGATCCATCGGAGAAAACGAATGTATCAAAACAACATCCCGACATCGTGAAAGAGTTATCCGAATTACTAGAATCCATAAAAGAGAAATAGTTTATGAGAACAAAAAAATTGTATGATTTTGCACCAATCTTGAATAATTCTATCCATATTAGAATATTCAATCCGTCTATCTTTGCAAGCGTAGATTCAATAAAATCACTTAATTTTTAATATATGAAAAAACATTTATCCACTCAAACTAGAAAAAGGATGCTCTCCTCCATCGGACTGATCTTGTTTTCTGTTTCTTTTGTACTTGCACAGGTACTTGTTAAAGGTACAGTGAAGGACAACTTAGGAGAAGGAGTGCCGGGAGCCAGTGTTCAGGTACAAGGTACTTCACAAGGAACAATCACTGACCTTGATGGTAAATTTGCTTTTAACGTACCCAATAAGAATTCAATATTGGTTATTTCTTTCATTGGTTATGTCACTGTAGAAATAAAGGCAGACACTCAAAAGCCAATGGTTATCACATTGAAGGAAGATACAAAGACACTGGACGAAGTCGTGGTAGTGGGTTATCAGGAAATACGCAAGAGAGACCTGACGGGTTCTGTTGCCAAAGCCAGCATGGCAGAACTGCTTAGCACTCCGACTGCTTCTTTCGGCGAGACATTAGGCGGACGTATTGCCGGTGTCAACGTAAGTTCGGGCGAAGGTATGCCGGGCGGACAGATGAACATCGTCATCCGTGGTAACAACTCTTTGACACAGGACAACTCTCCTCTTTATGTCATTGACGGTTTCCCGGTGGAAGACCCCTCCATAGCCGCAGCCATTAATCAGAACGATATCGAGTCACTCGACTTCCTGAAGGATGCCTCTGCTACCGCTATCTACGGTGCCCGTGGTGCCAACGGTGTCGTGATGATTACAACCAAGAAAGGAACAATCGGCCAACCTAAAATTAAATACGACGGAAGTTTCGGTATTCAGCATATCACCAAAACGATCCCGATGATGGATGCCTATGAATTCGTCAAACTACAGGCAGAACGTAGTCCCAAAGATATGGAAACTACCTACTTCATGAATTATGACGGTAAGAAATGGGGACTGGAAGATTATAGAAATATCCCGCAATATAACTGGCAGGATGAAATCTTCCGCAGCGCATGGATGCAAAGCCACAATGTCAGCCTGACCGGTGGTTCGGAAGGAGTTCGCTACAATGCTTCTTTATCTTATTATGACCAGGACGGTATCTTGTTGGAATCAAACTACAAACGTGTACAAGGCCGTATGGGTACTACCATCCAAAAGAAGAAACTGAAAATCTATCTGACGACCAACTATTCCAGTACTACAACTACCGGTGGTTCTCCTTCCCAGAACTCATACAGTGGTATGAATAACCTGTTCTATAGTGTATGGGGATATCGCCCTGTGACCGAACCGGACAGACCATTAAACTCGTTGATGGATAACATCATGGACGACGCGATAAACAATACCAACGACTATCGTTTCAACCCTATCATGTCTTTGAAAAATGAATATCGCAAGACGTACGCGAACTATATCCAGTTCAACGGATTTGCAGAATATGAATTTATCAAAGGATTGAAGTTGAAAGTTTCCGGCGGTTACACATTCGATACCCGCAAAGGGGAAACATTCAACAACTCGAAAACTCGTTATGGTAATCCGAAATCATCCGATAAGGTGAATGCAGAAATCTACCATTCTCAACGTGCAACGTGGTTGAACGAAAATATTCTAACCTATCAGACCAATATCAAACGGAAGCATTTCTTTAATAGTATGGTAGGTGTAACTCTGCAAAATTCTGACTATGAATACTATTCATACAAGACAGTGCAAATTCCAAACGAAGCACTCGGGATGGCAGGAATGAGTGAAGGAACTCCCAGTACGACCAAATCATTAAAGAGTTCCTGGTCTATGCTCTCTTTCCTGGGACGTTTGAACTATAACTACAAATCATTGTATTATGCAACGGTTTCTTTCCGTTCCGACGGTTCTTCCAAATTCCGTGGTGATAACCGTTTCGGCTATTTCCCTTCCGGTTCATTGGCATGGGGATTCATGGAGGAAGATTTTATGAAACCATTGAAGTCTGTTGTTTCTTCCGGTAAATTAAGAGCAAGCTGGGGATTGACCGGTAACAACCGTGTAGGCGAGTATGATACGTATGCTTTATATCAGATATTAAAAGATAAAGTTGGAGATTTTATTTCGATCGGTAGCCTACCGAGTGGTGTATATCCGTTCGAAAACAGCCTGACAAGTGTAGGTACAGTGCCCACTTCCTTAAGAAACAGAAAACTGAAATGGGAGACTACCGAACAGTGGAACCTAGGCCTGGACTTAGGCTTCCTGGACGAACGCATCGGATTAACCGTAGACTGGTATCGTAAAACGACTCGTGATTTGTTGCTGAATACTGCACTTCCCACCTCTTCCGGTTATTTCAGTGCCATGAAGAATGTAGGAAAGGTACGCAACCAAGGTATCGAGCTCACATTGAACACAACCAATATCAAGAACCGTCATTTCTCATGGACTACTAACTTTAATATCGCATTCAACAAGAACAAAGTATTAGAATTGGCCGAAAACCAATCTTCTCTGTTGAGTGCAGCCAAATTTGACCAGAACTATAACTCTCAATACAGCTACATTGCCAAAGTGGGTTATCCGATGGGAATGATGTACGGATTCATCTACGAAGGTACATACAAATACGAAGATTTCGACAAAGTAGGTGATACATATACACTGAAACGCAATGTTCCGTATTTCTCTTCCGAAAGTAATACACAACCGGGTATGCCGAAATACGCAGACCTGAATGGTGACGGTATCATCGACGATAACGACCGCACTATGATCGGTAACGGTATGCCGAAACATACGGGCGGATTTACCAACAATTTCGAATACAAAGGATTTGACTTGAGCATCTTCTTCCAATGGTCGTATGGAAACGATGTATTGAATGCCAACCGCCTGTTCTTCGAGAACAGCAATAAAACACGTGACTTGAACCAATACGCAAGTTACGCAGACCGCTGGACACCGGAAAATCCGGAAAGTAATATTCCGAGAGCTACCGACTCCGGTTCTAACAAAGTGTTCTCTACACGTATTATCGAAGATGGTTCGTTCCTTCGTCTGAAGACCGTGTCTTTAGGATATACACTGCCGAAACAACTGACCAAGAAATGGAAGATAGACAATGCACGCGTATTCGTTGCCGGTCAGAATCTATGGACATGTACAGGGTATTCCGGTTACGACCCGGAAGTATCTATCCGTGAAGGCGCACTGACTCCGGGACTGGACTTCTCCGCTTATCCGAGAGCCTACTCTATCAGTTTTGGTATAAACTTAGGTTTCTAATCAATCATCCTTCAAACAATTACGTATATGAAAACAATAAAAATAATCATCATATCACTTCTTGTCGGACTTAACCTGACTTCCTGCGATTTCTTGGAAAAAGACCCGACATACACCACTCCTGAAAACTTCTTCAAAAATGAAGCGGACGCTACCTCTTGGCTGACAGGAACCTATGCCATTCTGGGACAAAGTTCCTTCTACGGAAATGAGTTCTTATACCTTGTAGGAGGTGACGATCTGGGACACTATGGTGGTGCCAACCGCGGACCTAACAAAAGTGGGTTGATCTGTAACAATGCCAACACAAGTGATCCGGCCGTTGCAGCATTGTGGTACACATTATACTCCGGCATCAACAGAGCCAATATTTTCCTGGAAAATATTGATGCAGTGCCCGATATGAACGACGATACCCGCAAGCAGTACAAAGCCGAAGCCCGTTTCTTACGCGCATTCTATTATTTTACTTTGGTAGAATGTTGGGGAGATGTACCTTTCAAGACTACTTCTACAGAAGATGCCTATAACCTCTCCATTCCACGTACGGACAAACAGACGATTTATGATTTTATCATCAAAGAGATGTATGGTTCTGCCGAGGATCTCAAATCTGCTCAAGATTTGAACTATTTACCGGGACGTGTTTCCAAATCGGCTGCTTGGGGAATGTTGGCGCGTGTATATATGTTCCGGGCCGGTGAACCTAAACGTGACAAGGAAGTGGGTTTGGCTAACAACACGACTAGTGCCGAGATTACAGAATATTTCAAAAAAGCAAGTTACTATGCACAGTTAGTCAAGAATGAGGGTCATTCACTAACTGCCAAATATTGGGACTTCTTTATCGACATTTGTTCTGATAAGTATAACACTGCTCTCAATAAGGATGGTGCCAAGGCTAATGAAAGTATTTGGGAAGTAGAATTTGCAGGTAACCGTTCGACGGATGTACGTGCAGAAGGTAGAATCGGTAATATTATCGGCATTCAGGGTAAGGACCTTTCTTCCAAAGCATCCATCACTGGTAAAGGTGATCCGGGCTATGCATACGCTTTTATCTGGAATACTCCTAAACTGCTGGAATTGTATGAAGCAAACGATGACATTGACCGTTGCAACTGGAATATTGCTCCATTCACTTACACCCAGTCAGCAGGAGAAGGTACTCCGGTGGACGGTCGTGAATTTGTAAAGGGAAAAAGAGATGAAGTGGAACAACAATACTGGGATAAATCCTTCAGCTATGGTAAAACAGAGCCGGGGTCTACTTACGGTGATCGTGAATCGAAGAACGATGCCAATAAGAACCGCAACAGGGCTGCCGCCAAATATCGTAGAGAATATGAAGCAGACAAGAAGAGTAAAAACGATACTTCCATCAACTTCCCTCTTCTCCGTTACTCTGACATTCTGCTAATGATTGCAGAGGCAGAAAATGAAGTCAACCATGGCCCTAATGATTTGGCGTATGAATGTATCAATGCAGTAAGAGAACGTGCAGGAATCAAAAAACTTGCAGCAAATCTGGATGAAGAGAGCTTCCGCAAAGCTATCAAAGACGAACGTGCAATGGAACTCTGCTTCGAGTACACACGTCGTTTCGACCTGATCCGTTGGGGAGACTATTACAAACTGATGCAGGAACAAGTGGACAAGGCACAGGCTGACGAATCCTGGAAATTCGGAATCAATGTATATACTTACTTCAATATTCCGAAGTCTTACAATTATTTCCCGATTCCTGCCAATGAAATAGGATCAAACGGTGCTATCAAGACGAATAATCCGGGTTGGTAATTCTCTTAATAACTTTAAAAAGAAAAGGACATGAAAATAATATATAAAAGTTTGATGACTATCGCTTTTGCCGGACTATCCCTGGCTTCATGCGACAAGGAATTAAAAGAAGAAACAGCAATGGAAGTGGGTGTGGTGACAGACAGCAATGTCAGCTTCGATGGCAAAACTGTGACTGTAAAGAAAGGAAACCCTGTAACGTTCAGCTTCGATGGTGACCCTGATTTTATCAGTTTCTTCAGCGGTGAGATAGGGCACGAATACAAACACCGGAACAGAATTGAAATGCAACCGGAAGACGTAGAAAAATGTGAAATCAACTTCTCCGTAGTATATGACTATGGTAGTGCGAAAACCATCGAAGGTTCTACTCACATATTAATATCTGATCAATTCGAAGGAATTAGTGGCAACAATGTGGAAAAAGACAAAGAAGCAGTTACCAATTGTGAATGGACGGAACTTGTCAGTCAAAATGAGCTTCCTAAAGCAACCAAAGATACTAAAGACTATTCTTGTCCTTTAATATCTTACTTGGGTAAAGAAATCAACATTGCTTTCCGCCTCAACCCTCTTGATAATAGCAGCACAATGCCTGTAATACATATTAAAGGCTTACAGCTTAATCTGGAGTTCAACAATGGAAAATCAACCACAATTAATGCAAAGAACTTCGAATTCTCGGCTTTAAATGTAACCTATAATTTAGATGATCTTTCAAAAAACAACACTCATCTTACCAAATTGAAGGAAGCATTAGGAAATAAAAACCTCACACTTGAAGAGATGAAAAGCGCAGAATATGCAGATAAAATAGCATATGCTACTGTAGACGGTAATATTCCTTATTTCTGGAGAATTAGCCAGCCAAGCGATTTCGTAACCAGTGGCGGAGCAGCAGGGTATACAAAAGGAGATACTTGGCTTATCTCCAATCCCATCCTCCTTAACGGTTCCTGCGATCCTGACGCTGGTGTAGCTATCAAGAATATCTCGCAATCGTTGGAGATATACTCACATACCTATGAAGAGGCCGGTACATATACCGCTACTTTCGTAGCCAACAATGCAAACTACGTCCATCAAGGTGGTCAAGTAGTACGTGAACTGACTATAAACGTTGTAGAATAAAAATATATCCCCCAATTTTTCTAACCTTCAATCATAGAAAACGTTTATAAAAATCAGACTTTAATCAATTTAACATCAGAAAGAGAGGGACCGCGAGGTTCCTCTCTTTTACTTTTTCTGTATCTTTGCACAAAAATAAAAATAATGCCAAAGACTCTTCCTATTCATTTTGCCCCATTACAAGGTTACACCGAAGTGTTTTACCGTAATGCTCATGCTGCCTGCTTCGGAGGTATAGATACTTATTATACCCCATTTGTACGACTCGAAAAAGGCGGATTCCGCCATAGAGATGTCCGCGGAATCGAACCCGGGAATAATCAGGTAGCCCATCTGATTCCCCAACTGATAGCCCCTTCTTTTGAGAAAGCAGAAAAAATCTTATCCCTATTCATTGAAAAGGGATATAAGGAAGTCGACATCAATATAGGATGTCCTTTTCCCATGCTGGCTAAACGCCACAATGGTTCCGGCATTCTTCCTTATCCCGAAGAAGTTCAGGCGTTACTTAGCCTGATTACAGAATATCCGCAAATAAGTTTCTCCATCAAAATGAGGTTGGGCTGGGAAGATCCGGAAGAATGTCTGAAACTGGCTCCGATTATCAATGAGCTACCCTTGCGACAAGTGGTTATGCACCCCCGCTTGGGAAAACAGCAATACAAAGGAGAAGTTGACCTTAAAGCGTTTGAGGCTTTTCAGAATGCCTGCAAGCATCCGCTCATCTATAATGGAGATATCAATAGTGTAGAAGATATTCACCGCATTCAGGAACAGTTTCCCGGACTAGCCGGAATGATGATAGGACGGGGATTACTTGCCAACCCGGCATTAGCTTTGGAGTATAGACAAAACCGTGCACTCGAGTTCGATGAAATGAGAGAAAAATTGCAATCTATGCACAAATGCGTATACAATCAATATGCAGAACAGTTGGAAGGAGGAGACGAACAACTTCTGAACAAAATGAAAACTTTCTGGGAATATTTAATGCCGCAAGCAGACAGAAAATTACTGAAAGCAATTCATAAAAGCACAAGTCTCAACAAATATAATCAGGCAATCCTTGCCTTTTTTAATCAACGATGAACTGATAACCAGTAATTTTACGTAATTTTGCGCCCGTTTACAAACATGCACATTATGAAAAAATACATTCTAATCTTTCTTTGTCTGATAACCGTATCAGGCAGTTTCGCACAAATGCAGGATTTCAAGTTCAAATTCTATGGACAGATTCGTACTGACTTCTATTATAATAGTCGTGCTAACGAAGAAACCGTAGACGGATTGTTTTATATGTATCCAAAAGACAAAGTGCGTGATCCGGAGGGGAACGATTTGAACTCAACACCCAACAGTAACTTCTATACTTTATATTCGCGCCTTGGAGTAGACGTTGCCGGTCCAAAACTGGGAACAGCCAAGACATCTGCCAAAGTAGAAGTCGACTTCCGCGGCACAGGCACTTCTTATTCGGTCATTCGCCTTCGTCATGCTTATTTGAATCTGGATTGGGGAAAATCAGCTTTATTACTCGGACAGAACTGGCATCCCTTATTCGGAGATGTGTCTCCGCAGATTCTTAATCTCTCCGTAGGAGCACCGTTTCAGCCCTTCAGCCGTGCGCCACAAATTCGTTATCGCTATACAAACAAGAATGTCCAACTTACCGGAGCCGCAGTGTGGCAATCACAATATACTTCACAAGGACCGGAAGGGAAAACGCATAAGTATCTGAAGCAAAGCTGTATTCCCGAATTTTATGTCGGAGCTGATTATAAGAATGGCGGTTTGCTGGCCGGCGTAGGCATTGAGTTGTTATCATTGAAACCACGTACGGAGTCTATAGTAAATACAGATAAATACAAGGTAGACGAACGCATCACAACTCTTTCATACGAAGCTCATGTGAAATACACCAACAAAGACTGGTTCATCGCTGCGAAGAGTGTATTAGGATCCAATCTGACACAAGCTTCCGGTTTGGGTGGATTCGGGATCAAGTCTGTCAACGAACAAACGGGAGAACAAGAATATACTCCGATACGTTTCTCCAGCTCTTGGTTCAACGTTGTCTACGGACAGAAATGGAAGCCGGGAATCTTCGTAGGCTATGCCAAGAATCTGGGAACAAGTGATGCACTATATGCCCCCAAAGGAAATGATGCAAAACTTTATGGAACAGGAACAGACCTTAACCAATTAGTTACGGCAGGAGCAGAACTGACCTACAATGTCCCCCACTGGAAATTCGGGTTGGAATATACATTAAGCTCTGCATGGTATGGTTCGCTCAATACGTCCAATGGGAAAATTCAAGATACCCATGCCGTATGTAACAACCGTATTGTTGCCGTTGCCATGTTTATGTTCTAACCTCTCTATACAATTATTTTAATTATATATCTGTCACCTGTCACCGATTGCTGCTTAACGGTTTGATTATTAACAATTAACACCGTGACAGCAATAGGTGACAGCAGTGTGACAACAATAATGCTGTCACCAGAAACAGATAAACTACATTTCACAACGCGGAGGTATTCACTCTGGAAGCTCCAGGCAATCCTATTTATTTCATGAATGCATTACCTTTGTTTCTCGTGGGGAAACTTTTAGTTTCAAGGCTTGAAACCAAAGGTTTCGTACCGGGAAACTAAAGTTTCAGCATTGGGAAACTGTAGTTTCAGCACCGAGAAACAATAGTTTCAACGGCATGGAAACTATGGTTTCTCCAAGAGAAACTAGTGTTCCCTTATCAGGAAATGTACTCCTATTGTCTGACTTTTATCTCCTTAACTCCACTTCAAAGCTAGCACCATCTTTACAACTGAACTGCAAAACTGTTTGCTTCTTATCAGAAGAAATCACCTTGCAAAACGGAGTTTCTTCTACATTCCATTGCCCTTTTATCGTTACAGTCACAGGTATTTCACTACTGGCATTTTCAATCCATGGTCGTGAATAGATACTACGTTCGATGCGTTTCCCATCTTTATCAAACGCTTCATCGCTTGGACCGCGATACAAAGCTAAATCCGGTTGTGCCACCGTCAACTTAATCTTATCAGCAGATCCTTTATGAATCATAACCAGACAGGAAGTATCCACACGTTGTAATAAACCACCCGGCAATGTCGTTTCAGGAGTTTCAAACAACACATAAGAAATGATCTGTTCGGAAACGGACTCTACAATATGTGCATTCCGGTCTTGCTGTAATACCTTATAAGTGGGCTTCTTTGCAAATTTCTTCATCAGAGTTTCATTCGTCTGAGGCAGAACAGCGTATTCATAACTTCCGTTTTTCGGTGCCTTTCCATGATCTACAACCAAAGAAACCCAATCACCCTTTGTTTCCTTTCCTGTATTTTGCATTCGCGAGTATTGAGGAAAGTTCTTCTCAAACCGGATGGGAGTTGGAACATAATAACCCGTTCCCAAATGGTCCACCCATACTTTCTTATCTCCTTGATAATTTTTCCAATAATCATGCCCTGCTTTATCAGTAACTGCCAATTGGAAGATAGTCGTTTCTGTCGGGAACTCCGTATTTGTATTTTCAATATCCGAACCAAGACAGACAATCATTCCATCGATGAAATGGTAAGATTTACGTGCCCGATGTGATCCGTTGTACTTATCATGCTCATGTAACTTCATTCCGAAATTACCATTCATCTTCTGTTGAGACAAACCACCGGCAAAAGCCTCGTCGGAGTAAAGCATCTCTTCCATTCCAGAGTAACTATCCACATTGAGCACCTTAGCCTGCAATTGCTCCAATGGCAAATGAATAGATGTCACTCCCGGAATACGGTTCCAGTCAAAACCTTCCTGCTGCCAGCCGCTAGTGGCGGGAGTTACTGTCTGTCCCGGTGCAGCAGTCAATATTTGCAAACTGCCGTGTGCCAGGTAGCGACCGTATAGATTTGCTCCCAGATAATGTTCTGCCGCCCATAGATAACGGGAATGTCCACGTGCCACAGCCGACCAATTGCTACGACGTTGAACAGAGACGCAACCATATCCCATCGCTATATTTCCCTGCGGGTCCGGTTCCAGACGGAAACCTTTCTCTATAAGAAGTTTTGCCACCTTACGTTCTTCAGCATTTGAAACCTTAGGCATATATTCGGGAGAGTCATTTGCAATACTTGGGTCTGAAATCAGACGGAGGTAAGAAGAAGCCATTTCACTATCATATTCCTCCTTTCCATCGGGAGAACCGGCTAAAGCCATCATAGCAAAATGCATAGGAACCAGTTTACCTTTTCCATCCGGATGACGACCGGACATGGAAAGAGGGAAGTTCAGCTTATTGCAATAGAAACGCATGGTCAACAGTACATTTTTCACTGTTTCATGAGCTAACTCGGAAACAGCAAATTCCGTCCGGCTGAAAAGATAAATCATATTGGTTGCTCCATCGAGTCCGCCCACAGCATAAGCCGGATAGTTATTTCGATGATGGAAAGCACCTCCGTCTACTTTAAACGAACCGGATAATCCCAATGCAGGACGGCAACCAAAATCAATCCAACGGGAGAAAGACCGGAGATATTGTAGTTTTTCCGGTGTATCTTCCATCATTAAAATGCTGGCAATGCGTCCGGTGGTCTGTGTATTGAAAGAGTCCATATCAATTCCATTGACTTCCGGTTTAGGGTATACTTCGTTAGTAATCGCATACCAGCGTAATGTCCGTTCGGCTTCCTGAAGTTTCCCGGTTTCCCTAAGCACATCTTTCATCAGAAAATATGCCAGGTACAGACCGCGAACACTATAGCCATAATGATGGATATTTCCCCAACAACTACCATAAGCTACCCCCTGATCGGTTATGTGATCGTACATTGCTAAGAACTTCTTCTTCATTTCTTCCCGAATCACCGGATTTGCCGCATTATTATATGCAACGGCAATTCTTTTCATCAGGTCGAAATAAGCACGCATTTCCACTCCCATTTTAGTCAGCATATCTTTATCCCAGTTCGGTATGATCCGTTCATAAGCTTCTGAAGCACGTACCATGTAGATAGGTACTCCCGATACTTGGCCGTTCTTGTAAGTTATCTGATAGAAATCATATTTCTTGCGGATGGTTTCTACTTCTTTATCTGCCGTTTTCCCTTTCGTGTAGATCATATCACGAAAACGCTTTTCCAACAGTTGCATTTCTGCTCTTTGCTTATCGTCTACAGGAGTCAATTCAATATCAGGTTTCAAAAGCGAGTGTTGATAGACAACCAGCCAATGGTTGGTGGTCCCGGCATTGACAAAAGGAACTTGCAGATCGGCCGTCTGTTGACGTGCATCAACCTTAGTAGCCGTAATCAAATGATCGATGAAAAGGCTTCCTTTTGAATTTGGAGCAATAATCCGGAGTTCATTCATGCCTTCTTCCGGTGTGCCTTGCATATCACGTTCATAGCAAACCCATGCGGCACGCCAACCACTGAAATTAATACCAAAAGGGAAAGATGTGCATCGTTTGCCGTCTTTCAGAAACTGAAACTCAATGGTCGCATCTTGGGGAACTTCATTATAAACCCACACAATAAAAGCCGAAAGATATAAATCCTTGCCGGTCGGATCTTTCTTCTCAAACTTCAGGTCTTTCTTGAGTTCCAATATTCCACCCGGTTCAAATGTCCATTCCAACGAATGTTTTCCATCTTTATAATGCAGATCAGATACCGACAGGCGGGAATGAGTAGCGGTGATACAATCCGGTATTTGCGGTTCTTCAAAAGAAAACATCCGTTCATCTGTTACAACTTGCGCATGAAAGAATGCTGAACACAAAAGAGAAAACAGAGTTGTCACTCCAAATTTAGTAAAAGGTTGTTTCATCATGGAAATATAGTCTTATTAGGTTTTCAGTATATAAGTCAAAGTATAGTCGCTTTAAAATCTGTAAAGAGTACGTGATTCTGCAAAAGACGTAAACCGAAGTGTCCGTCACCTTCACTACCCGCAAGGGTATAGCGGAACAACTCTTCATCATTCACAGAATAAGTTGTGATTCCCTTTTCCACTCGAATCCGAATCTCATACCACTGATTGGGGACGAGTAAATGAGAGGCATCGGTATATTCTTTCAATAAAGGTTTCACCTTGTCATCTGCCACTCCATAATATTCTCCTTTGTATCGACGGAAACGGGTCGTTGAATTATCATTTCCTCCGTATCCAACGTAGAAAAAGTTTAATGTGTTATAGTTTTTAAAGATGCCGTCACGCCACTGACTACGAGCAAAAAGATCATCAGGGTATTTAGGATCATTGGCAGCCCAGAAGCAGTTCAGATCACTCAAGCGGTCATACTTTCCACCTTGCATCACCATACAAATACGATAACTTATTTCATAATCGCCCGTCAATCGTTGCCGATACCACATAGTCAGTCCGTCCGGAACTATCAATTCTAATGTATCTGCACGTTCTATTATCTGCAAAGCATGGGATGCATCTTCTATTTTCCATTGCTGCACAAAGGAAGCTTTGTGTTGTGCCAAAAGCACCACACTATTTAAGAGAAAAAAAGTAATCAAACTGTAGCCTATAAAAAATCGCTTCGTCATTACGGTATTAGTTTAAAGATTATTCTTCCGAATACAAAGAAACCCCTCTTTTCGAAAAAAGAGGGGTTCAAATTGTACAAAATATCTCAAATAACGTATTGACTGATAATTTGCATTACCAATATCTTATAGTTTTTTCATCAACAAAATTCTCATACCATTTCTGGTTTGAAGCACCCTTACTATCTACCCATTTAGTAAAATCAGGATATGCTTCTCTAAATGGTACACGTTCATAAGCATGACGTGTGCCAACCGGAAGTTTAACTCCCCAAGTGGAACCTTTGGTATTTGAATAATAAACATTTGCATCCAGTGTAGTGTCACCCGCAACCAATGCTTCATATTCTGCTTTGTAAGCAGAAGTCGGTGCATAACCCCTCATGTGTATTTCTTTACCACCGTTCACCTTAATAAAGAAATTCTGTCTATTAGTATCTAAAATCAACTCTCTAAATGCTGCAAGCTGAGCATCTCTTTCAGCTCCAGTTAATCCTTCTTTACCAATCAGTCTAACTTCAGCACGCAACATAGGTAGTCCTTCTCTTACTTTTCCTTGTGTTACCTGAAACATATCCTGATTATTATCCATCAAAGAAGTTAAACCATCCAGTGTAATAACAGTTCCTTGTGCTTTATCCACTGTCAATATTGCGAAACGCGGTTCTTTGCGAGTATCATTACTCCAATTCCAATTTTTATTTTCAACTTTCACTATATTTTTTGTAGAAAGTTCCTCTTTAGCTAAGTCTGTCATTGTTCCCTGACCACCTTTTAGTACAAGGCTTGCAGTAATCCGATCAACATACTCGCTTTTCAAACCATCCAGTACAACACCTAACACAGTCGGGTATATACCACCTACAGCACGAACATCCAAAGTCAACAACAATTCTTCTTTACCTCCTACAGTCTCCATCATCTGTTGACTATGACATTCAGTCACCTTCAAGTCATACTCGAATACAACATCGTTGAAATCTTCATCATACCATGAATCCAGTTGAATAGGCCAACCATCTTCGAACATCACCACACCTGTGTTATGATAGAAAAGATAGCCTTGGTCCGTTTCATTTGTCGGCTGCACTGCATCTTCAGGAAGCGCAAGAGTTACCGATGCCAGACGGTTTGTTTCAAAATTGAAACCAGTACTCTGATCTACACCACGACTAACAGGAGACAAAGCAAATTCTTTTGTAGCTTCTGTTCCCGAAACTGTATTGTATTTCATATACACTTTCTCGCAAGCAGCAGGAACATTCAACGTAAGAGTACGGGAATCTTTCACTAATACATCTCCCACAAGCAGACTCGCTTCAGAACCACTTTTATCGGAATATACATTCACAAGTGCAGAAGCATTTACCGGGTCAACAGTTCCCGAACCATCGTTACCTTTTTCCAACTCATTATCAGAGCAGGAAGTAGTAACCAACATTGTCCCCATAAGGACATACACCAAACTTTTAATTTTCATCTTAATTTAATTTTTAAATTTATTGTTTGTTTTTGTTTCGCATGAGAACCTGGCTTATCACACTTATTTCCAGGCTCCATTTGTTAACTTATCAAAAATATATTTAACTCCTAATAGCTTTTTGCTTGCTTTTATTTGTAATTTCAATCCTTTCCATCGAGAATAATCACAAGAGCTAAAATAGGGCTCAAAAAGCCTGTTCATGAACAATGGATAATATATACAAGTTATTTCGTATATTTGCATTAGACAGAACATTCAATACAACAAATATAGAGCTTTTATTCCGAATATACAAGTTCTATATATAAATATATCAAGGGAAATGGATCAAGTACTGTATGGTATAGATTACATAGAATATTATTTCTATTGGATATATTACAAGTTTATTGGCTATCCTTTAATCATAAGAATATGCTCAATTGCTGTAATGTTTTGTATTATTGCGTACTTATTTCTCCTATTCCATATTATATATGGTATATTTAAAAGGCGAAAAGAGAAACGGAAATACAATAAAGCATTTGATAAGTATTATGAAGAAATGAAATCTATCTCACTAGATT
This sequence comes from Bacteroides sp. OF03-11BH, assembly GCF_003604005.1. Lineage (NCBI taxonomy): Bacteria > Pseudomonadati > Bacteroidota > Bacteroidia > Bacteroidales > Bacteroidaceae > Bacteroides > Bacteroides sp. OF03-11BH. The sequence goes on from NZ_QTMW01000014.1 coordinate 132,285, forward strand.
CCAACACATTGAGTGAAGAAGAGATAGCTGACAGATTAGAATATGATACGAAAAAGCGCCCGAAACCTAACGAGTTACGCATTATCACTCAACTATTAACAGAAATCAAGAGTGTGCATGAAGATGAGATCAATGAACTAAACTATCAAACGATTCAAACCGTATTCCAAATCACACGTTTCCTTGAACGCGAACTTCAATTCGGTTCCAAAAGATCAAAGATACAAGCTCTGAAACTTATTCAGTCCATCAATGGCTATGCCTCTGAAGCGGTATTGGTGCGTTTCCTCTATCATCGTGAACTAGAACTAAGAAACTCGGCACGCTATACTTATATGTGGTTAAGCCAGGGTGACCCGTTCCGCTTCTTCGACGAAGACATCGGCATGAAGTTAAGGCAATGGGACATGATGGAGTTACACGCTATCTTGGAGCACCGTAAGAAAGTGGGATATAACACACCCACCTTTATTAAATGGGTGAATACTTCAGCTGAAGAAAACGTTAAGATATTCTTTATCAACGAAATCCGGCTATATAATGAAACCGAAAGTGCCCCAATTCTCGCGAAGCAACTCAATGCTCGTTCTGTGGAAATACGAGGTGAAGCGATCAAGACTTTAGGTAAACTAAAATACAAAGAGGTTGAACCTAAGCTGATTGAAATGTATAATGTACAACCGGAAGAAGTCAAACGACAAATCATTTCGGCTATTGCGGATCTAAAGACCGATAAGGCTTTAGGATTTCTTTACAATGCTTATGATGAAGCAGATAACTGGGGAACCAAGAGAGTCATACTCAAAGCCCTCTATGAGTATAGTGCAATGGGAAGGAAAACATTCGATCAATTGGAAAGAAAAGCAGATTCCCACACAGCTATATTGTTTGCCCACACCAAGCATCCGTTAATCAACCAGTAAAACTAGAGAACATGAGAGATATAATATTTACATTCTTCAATTATTTCGTATTCTTTTATACGAGCATGCTGGCGATATTCTTCGTCACATTCGCCTTCCTCTCTTTCATTTCTCTAAAACGGAGAAAGGATTACTATGTGGAAAGCTATATGCGGAAAACAATCAAGGAATCCCCCTATACACCGGGCATTTCGGTAATTGCTCCTGCCTTCAATGAAGAAAAGACAATCATTGATAATGTGAACTCCATGCTTGCATTGGAATATCCGCTTTTCGAGGTGGTTATTGTAAATGATGGAAGTACGGACAGTACATTGGAAAAGATGACCGAATATTATGAACTGGTAGAAGTGCCCTATGCTTATATCGAGCGAATCAAAACCAGACCGTTCCGAAGACTCCTCAAATCCTCCAACCCGAAATACAGCCGACTCATCGTTGTAGACAAAGAAAATGGAGGAACTAAAGCGGATGCATCCAATGCGGGTATCAACGTTGCTTCTCATCCTTATTTTATCTGCACGGATGTGGATTGCATTTTGGAAAAGTATGCTCTTTATCGTTGTATCTCGCCCATTATATCTTCAGAAAAACAAGTAATTGCAGTCAGCGGAACGATGTTGATGGCTAACGGATGCGTCGTGAAAGACGGACAAATCATAGACGTTAGAACTCCCCGTACACCGATTCCACTTTTCCAGAATCTGGAATATATGCGCTCTTATCTGATTGGTAAGATGGGATGGTCCGCTATCAATGGTATGCCGAATGTTTCCGGTGGATTCGGTCTTTTCGATCGTTCGGTAGCGATTGCAGCCGGAGGATACGATGCTCCCTCTTTTGCCGAAGACATGGACCTCATCACCCGCATGGTAGGATATATGTGCGACTTCTCCCGTCCTTATAAGATCGTACAGATTCCTGATACTTGTTGTTGGACGGAAGGACCTCCCAACCTGGCAATGCTTTACCGGCAACGTACCCGTTGGGCACGGGGATTGTTCCAGACACTTAATATCCATCGTAAGATGATTTTCAAAAAGACGTATAAACAGATGGGACTGTTAACTCTGCCTTATATGTTCGTTTTTGAGTTTCTGGCGCCGATCATCGAGCTCGTCGGTTTGATAGTATTTATCTATCTGGCCTTTACAGGAGCAGTCAACTGGAACACGGCATGGATGATTTACCTGACGATCTATACGTTCTGCCAGTTCCTTTCCATCGTTGTTATTACCTACGACTACTATGTCGGGATGCTATATAAAAGAGGATATGAATATCTGTGGATTATCATTGCGTCCATATTAGAGCCTATCTTCTATCATCCCATCATCACTTTCTGTTCATTGAGAGGATACCTCAGTTATCTGACCAATAGAGACTTCAAGTGGAAAAACATGGAACGTAAGGGATTCAAGCAGAAAGAAGAAAGTGCAGACGGTACTGATATAACGGCAATGAAGCCCGAACCTGCTACGATTTAAACAAGAAAGAAAGATTAAAGACAAGATAGAATGAACAGAGAATTTCTCCATAAGATCACCATATTAGGTTGTCTGTTTTTACTGATAACCTCTTCCTCCGGGACCGACAACGGATTCCAGACACCGGAGCAATATGCCCAGATTGTACAGGAGCATTTTGCGAACGAGGAATGGGAAGCAGGGAAAGAGCTGTTGGAGGAGGGCCTTCAGAAATACCCGAATGTTTCTGACCTTGAATGGCTCATGGGAAAATACTGGTTCCACGAAAAGAACTATGATCAGTCGCGTTATCATCTTGTCAAAGCGATAGATGACAATTACAACAACGTCAATGCCAAACATCTGCTGGTAGACGTAGAAGATATCACCGAAAATTACTCCAGTGCTATTTGTTACGTTAATGAGTTGCTGGAAGTGAATCCGTATTGGAGAGGTTTATGGCGAAGAAAGATTGAACTGTACCGCAAGCAGAACAACGATGTGGAAGCAGACCGTCTGTTGAAACGAATCAATCAGATTTACCCGAACGATACGATTCTAAGGAAGGATTATATCTACAGCATGGAGGTAGGCTACCAGCAAATGAAAAAAGGCGGTAACCGAAAAGAGGCTATCGAAAAGTTGACGGAGCTCATCAAAGTATCTCCTCAAAACGAAGAATATTATCTGGACATCATTAACCTGCATTTACAGGAAGGAAACCGGGAAGCTGCTCTAGGCTGGTCATCCAACGGTTTGGCTGCCATACCGGGAAGCGGTGCGCTTATCGTCAAAAGGGCGAGTATCCTTAGTGAATTGGCACGTTATCCGGAAGCTCTGGTGTTTATACGCGAGCAAATGCGAAGAAACAACAGCCCTGCCATACGGCGTATGTATAACGACCTGTTAATGGAGGCTGCCCGAGCAGAGAAGCAGCGGGATCCTTATGTATTATATGGCATGGCCTACGAAGGAGGTAATAAGAACAAGGAAGCATTAGACTACCTGCTGAACACTTCCGTCACCCGGGGATATACCGATGACGCACTCTTCTATATCAGAGAAGCTAAAAAACAATATGGCAACAATGATAAAGGAATTCTTTATAAAGAATATATGCTTTATCGCCAGATGAATGAGGATGATCTTGCCTATTCAACGCTGAAAAAGATGTATGAGATGTATCCTGATGATTATGATATTACGCTTGCCATGAGCGCACAACACATGAAGAAAGCTGAAAAACTGATGGAACTTGGTCTGTACGCAGAAGCATTGCCGCACGTATTGTTCGTTTCTCAAAAACATGTAGACGACAATGAAGTGAACGGTGCCGCATGGGAAAAAGCCTTGAGTTGCTATATCAATATGAAACGTTACAATGAAGCACTTGCAACATTGGACACCATCACTCTTCACTTCCCTGATTACGAAAACGGCACGTTGAAAAGGGCATTTATTCTCGATAAAATGGATAAAACCGAAGAGGCTTTGCAACTGTATCTATCTGCCATCGAGCAGAGTGATGAGGATATGCGCATTTTCTATGTTATCGGATACGAGGAACTAGCAGTGCCGTACATCAAGAAATGTATGGAAGCCGGAGCTACGAAGAAAGCATACGAGGAATCTGTTAAGCTAATTAGCCTGAATCCATCAAGCGATCTCGGATTACGGTATGCCATCAATTCGTCCGGTTTACTCGGAAAATACGATGAATTCGAGAAATATACAGTACAAGGAATCAATTATTATCCTGAAGAACCATTCTATCAGGCTAAAAGAGCTACCGTGCTTGAACGTGACAAGAGATACGAAGCTTCTTTGGAATTCCTGAAGCCGATACTCAACAAATACCCGAGCAACAAAGAGATTATAGGCGCATTCTCACAGAGCAGTGAATACCGTGCCCTGCAACTGACAAAGGCCAAAGAACCGGAAAAGGCTCTCGCTGTTCTTGATACAGCTTTGCTTTATGACAGTCAGAACAAATCATTGAAGTACACTAAGGGAGTGGTATATGAAGCCAACCGTCAAGCGGATTCAGCCTATTATTACCAAAAGTACTACGAGCCATCCATCATGGAATATCGCTCTTTCCAACGACATTTATCGGGCCTTAGAAGCATGATGCTCAAGAATGAGATTGCTTTGACCTATCTCCGTGCACGCTACGGAGAAGAAGATATCATTACCTCTGTTGCAACAGCCGAATATACCCGAAAAGGCCAGAAGAACAGCTACACAGGACGCCTCAACTATGCAGGGCGAAGTGGCTCGGCAAGCGACAGCATGGAGGCTGAAGAACAGACACCAGGAGGGGTTGGCATTCAGGTACAAGGTGAGTGGACGCATCACTTCTCACCGAAGTGGAGCCTCACGGCCAATGCAGCCTTTGCGACCAAATACTTCCCGGACATTACCGCCGATGTTGCCGTTCGGCATTATCTCAAGAATGATTGGGAAATAGGCGCACACGTAGGCTATAGACGCGTAGCCGCTTACACAAAGCGTTATGAATGGAACGATGAATTCTTTGCAGGGGGCACCGGAGATAACGGTTATCTATTTACCGGTTGGAATGAATCAAAGACCAATCTGCTCACTGTAGGCGGAGAATTAGCCAAAACCATCGAAGTCGTTCGCCTCAACACGAAGCTGGACATGCATTTCTTCAACTCCAACTTCTATTACAATGCTCAGATTGGCGCCAAATACTTCCCGGCTAATGACGGAAAGACGAATATCAACGCTATGGCAAGCATCGGATCGGCACCGGAAACGGCCGTACTGGACTATGCACTACCCGGCTCTTTCTCCCACACCAATACCATGGTGGGATTGGGAGGCCAGTATATGGTCAGTCCTAACATTACCATAGGCTTGATGGGTACCTGGAACACCTATTATAACCAAACCAATACGGTGCGAGGGACAAGTCCGTCCAACCAGATAGAATCCATATCGACACGCTATAAAAACTTATATAACATTTATGCACAAGTTTATATTTCATTCTGATACGCTTGGCCCTGTATTGGCAGGAATGATATGTATTTGCTGCCTTTTATCCGGCTGCCGTATGCAGGCACGCACGGAGATGTTCCCATCTAAAGAAGGGTATCTCGTCACCATTGGTGAGGATCCGACCGACAGAGACACCCGGTGGGCGAAATACCTGTACGAACATCTCAAGAAGCGTGCAAACGACGATGAAATAGTAGCTTTTGGCGTTTCCGAAATGGACATGTGGCGCATCATCATACAGATAGACCCAACATTGCAGAGAGGATTCAAAGTAGCCTGCAAAGGCTCTGATATCAGACTGACCGCAAGTGACGACAAACAAATGTTATGGCTGCAATACCAACTGATAAAGAAGATCAGCAAAGAAGACCCGCGTATAGACGGTTCGGATCTTCCTCCCGCCCTTATCAATCTCAACGATACTTGCGGAGCTTTTGCATTTGACTATCAAAGTATTTATTCTCCATACGGCCTGAACGCCGATCATACAGGCGTTATCGGCCTGGACAACTTTGACGACAGCTGGGGAATATGGGGACACAACCTGCGAAAAGTCTTGGGAAAAGATGCAGAGAAAGTATATGCCACCATTCACGGGAAGACAGATGACTCACAACTGTGTTTTTCTTCCGAGGATATGTATCGCCAGATAGAAAGTTACATCGTAGATAACTTCGGTGAAAAGGGGAATTTCCGTTTTGTAATCGCACCGGATGATACTCCGTACGCCTGTACGTGTGCCACCTGTACCGCATTGGGAAATACAGAGAAGAACGCAACTCCCACCGTTACGGAACTGATCCTCCGCCTGTCGCAGCGTTTTCCCAAACACACGTTCTTTACGACTTCCTACCTGACTACGCAACAAGTCACAAACAAGCAGCTCCCGCCTAACGTCGGGGTAATTGTCAGCGCTATCGACTACCCGCTCCGCCGGACAGACGGCAAGGACGAGCAAGACAAGAAATTTGCGGAACAACTCGACAACTGGAAGAAAGTAACGAACAACATCTATATATGGGACTATATCAACAACTTCGACGACTACCTCACTCCTTTCCCCATATTAAAGATAGCCCAGCAAAGACTCCAACTTTTCAAACAACACGGAGCCAGCGGCATATTTTTCAACGGAAGCGGCTACAGCTATTCTTCTTTCGATGAAATGAGGACTTTTGTATTATCAGCCCTTCTTATCAACCCGGAACTTCCGGTTGATGAGTTAATTAAAAGCTATTTCAATCAGGAATACCCGGTATCCAAAAAATGGCTGTACGATTACTACACAGAGCTAGAAAACAACGCCCAATCTGGAAAGCGGCTCGGACTTTACGCCGGTATCAGAGAATCGGAAAAAGGATTCCTCTATCCGGAGAAGTTTATCAAATTCTATGATGAAATGGGAGATTTTGTATCCGAAGCAAAAGGGAAAGAGCGCAAAAAGCTGCACGAGCTCCAGACCGCCTTGTCTTTCACGCGCATGGAATTAGCACGTGACCACAGTTTCGACGCTTACGGATATGCCAAGCGGAATGGAAAGGATATTCAACCGCTTCCCCAAGCTCGTAAATGGGTCACCCAGCTCAAAGAGCATCAAGCATTTGCCGGAATGGAATATTATAATGAGTCAGCTTATGAGATTGACTATTATATAAAGGAATGGGAACAATATATACTTGCTTCCGACATAAAGAAAAGTTTGTTTCTGGGAATGCATCCTTCCGCAACCCCTAAACTAAATAAAAATGATTCAAAGAAACTGACCGATGGCACTCACGGTTTACCCGGAGACTATCATTGCGGTTGGGTTATCATTCCGGGAGAAGAATGTACCATCAACCTGCCGGTTAAAGGACTCAATGCATCAGGAACATTCTATATCAGTTTTCTGAATCTTCCCCGCCACCGCATCTATGCTCCACAGCAAGTTCAACTGTTGAAAGACGGAGTAGCCTATAAAACAATAGACTTAAAACCGGAAGACTCCCCAGAAAAAGGAGAAATGATGAAAGCCACCGTTCCGGCAGACTTGAACGGAACAGAACAATTAAGCATAAAAATCAGTTGTTTAAAGAAGCTGGGAACGCAAATGGGTATCGATGAAATTGCATTCATCCCTTAAATGCTGAAAAAGTGATATAACAAAAATAAATGGCAACAATGAATAAATCTATATTCTATATTTTACTACTGACGGCACTTCCGCTCTGCTTTACAGGGTGCAGGAAGGAAGTACGTCCCACCAGCATGACGATAAAAGATTCCGTCAGACACTATTACCCTATCAAGCAAGGTCAGCAACTCGATATCATGTTTACCATCACCAACACGGGAGATGCTCCGTTAATCATTTCAGAAATGCAACCTTCCTGTGGCTGTATCATTCTGGATAAAAGTTCGCATATCATCATTCCTGAGGATGGTATCAGGCAATTCAAGGCAACCTACAACAGTATCAAGAATGTAGGCGAAGTGGTTCACCGCATCCGGATTTTCGGTAATATGCTCCCAAATGGAAAAGCAGAACTAAAATTTGATGTTAACGTAGTCCCCGACGCAGATTATACACGTGATTATGAAGAACTCTATCAGGATTTCAACACTAAAAACGGCATTGTCAGGGAAATGGTAGACGGAAAAGAATCCGAACTAGGATATTATGTAGGAGAACCCTAATAATAAGTATTAAGTATCAAGTATTAAGTATTAAATGACTGGCTAATACTTGATACTTAATACTTGATATTGATACTTATCTCTACGGATGTATTTCTTTGAATGCGGCATTTTCTTCTTTCACATTCTGAATAGTCTGTTTTAACTCCCCAATCGGCAAGTCATATCCATACCAGCCTGTATAGCAATCCACCACATACCATTTCCCGTCAGCCTGCAATTCGAACTCAACACGCAAATCCACTTCGGACTCTTCATAGCCCGCTTCAAAGATTTTGTGTTTCGGTTCATTCAGCGTAAACTTGGAAACATAAATACCTCCCTCTTCCTGGGTGATACGCTCTTCCTTCATAGTTTCACTATCCAGCAACGGCCACTTTTCCCGAGTGAAAGGGAATGTTTTCTCGGTTTCTCCGTCATCTGCCAACAAAGTGATCGGAGTCTTTAATGGGAACTTGATACGAGTATACTGGAAGGCTGCACTGGAAGTAAATTTATCCAAAAAGGATTTGAAATCTTCACCGTCTTGTGTAGTCAGTTCACTATCGGCTTTTGCCTTGGAACTATTACCGCAGGAGATAAACGAAACACCTGCGAGCAGCATCATAGCCAGCAAGCAGCATACAAACTTTTTAGCTCTCATAATACTATATAAATTAAGAGTTTAATTAACGGCGCAAAGATAATGACAAGTTTGGCATCTTGGTTATTTTAAGAACTAAATCTTTGTATGTTTCAAATATTCATAACCGAAGCGACAGTACAGACACTTTCGCTTATCACAGTACTCTTTTTGCAACTGTATCAATGCCTGACTATCCGCCGCACTGACAACCGGAAGCCCGGCATCACTCCACGAACGGATAATATGATTGCTCTCCGCCTTCAATTCTTCCAGAAAACGTCCGGCACGTTCACACATTCGTTCATCTGCCTTATGCAATCCGTAAGTATAAAGAAAAGGAACCACTGTATTAATGATAATCAAATCCTTGGAACGCTCTCCCATCGTCTTTTCCTTTTGTGAAGAAAGTCGCCCGAATAAATAATGATTCTCCCAATAGGAAGACGTACGTGTATCCAGTAAAGCTCTCACATCCGTCAGAGTATCCGCTTCCAGTAAACGTGAAAACAGCCTATCTCCTTTCTGATAGAGATAGGCCAACTGCGCCAAGCGAATATGCGGAAAGTTTTCCGGACGAAGCCGTAGAAAACGCCATAAAGTAGCATCCATCCCCTGCCCGATTTCAAATTTTCGCTGCAAATAACGAAACTCTTTGCAAAGACGAATACTATACTCGTCTTCCTGTTCCTTTTTCAGAAACGTTTCTTCCAACAATCCCGCCAAGCCATAGAAAAAAGCCTCTATCTGAAACAAATCATTCCGGTGCTTATCCATCGCACGAAATGGCAACAATCCCGCCCACGTTTCAAAAGTATCTCCATTCAAGCCGAAACCGAAATTACGGGCAAGGGTGATAAAGAAAGCATCTTCCCAATTATTGTTGCAAAGTTCGAGACGCTGCATGATTAACTGTGCTTTCTGCTCCAAACGCTCTGTTTGCAAAGCGGTCAGCCAGGAATGGATGGTAAGTTTGGGAAGAGAAGCAAGGATAGGATAGCAAGCCGGATAATGATCGGCTACGCAAAGTTCATGATAATGGGATTGCACATTTTCCGGACAAGTCAGCAATAGTTGTGGTATCTGTTCACCGTTGGTACGGGTTATTTCCGTATCCGCCTCGCTCACCACATGGAGAATCACAGAATCATAGGCTTTGTCGCAATCATGCCCGTGGCGAAACCAATCGGAAGAATGTGTATGTATTTCTATATTCCCTACCCATAAGGCACCATCAATCTTTAGTTTCGCGTTAAAAAAGTCGGGACCGGCATTCGGGTTTTGCAGACCGGAGTCAATCACTTCTACCGGTAAGCCGTTGGTGGTTTGCAGTACTTTCAGGGGAAATAATTTATGTTTCCACACGTAGTGGAGAAGATGTTCCATGTTAACAAGACGTTAATGTGCGCTGCAAATGTAATAAAAATCTTATCTTTGCGACTATTATTTTGAATATAAGTCAGAAAACAATGAAAATAGCACTGATCGGTTACGGAAAGATGGGCAAAGAGATAGAAAAGGTTGCCCGTAGTCGCGGACATGAAATCGTCTGCATCATTGACATCAATAATCAGGATGACTTCGAATCGGAAGCATTCAAATCGGCCGATGTGGCCATTGAGTTTACCAATCCGATGGTAGCTTACAGCAATTATATGAAAGCGTTCAAAGCCGGTGTGAAACTGGTATCGGGCAGTACCGGATGGATGGCCGAGCATGGCGAAGAAATCAAGAAGCTCTGCACGGAAGGGGGTAAAACACTCTTCTGGTCGTCCAACTTCAGCCTGGGAGTCAGCATCTTCTCCGCTCTCAACAAGTATCTGGCTAAAATCATGAACCAGTTCCCTGCTTATGATGTCACCATGAGCGAGACACATCATATCCACAAACTGGATGCTCCCAGCGGAACAGCCATTACATTGGCGGAAGGTATTCTGGAAAAGCTGGACCGTAAGGACAAATGGGTGAAAGGCACTTTCCTTGCACCGGACGGAACCATTAGCGGAACCAACGATTGCGCCCCTAATGAACTTCCTATCGCCTCTATCCGCGAAGGAGAAGTGTTCGGCCTTCATACCATTCGCTATGAATCTGATGTAGACAGCATAACTATCACGCATGATGCCAAAAGTCGTGGTGGATTTGTATTGGGAGCCGTACTGGCAGCCGAATATACTGCCACACACGAAGGTTTTTTGGGCATGAGTGATTTATTCCCATTCTTGAACGACTAAGATTTCAGAAGCTAGTTCTAAACAAATATAACATTATGAGACAAGCCACACGCGCACAATGGATCAAATGTGCCATTGCTATTCTACTTTACCTCGTCTTCCTCCTCTGGGTACGGAGTTGGTGGGGATTGATTGTTGTTCCTTTCATTTTCGATATTTATATCACAAAGAAAATTCCCTGGTCTTTTTGGAAGAAGTCGAAGAATCCGGCTGTCCGCAGTGTGATGAGTTGGGTGGATGCCATCGTATTTGCGTTGGTTGCCGTCTACTTCGTCAATATCTACATCTTCCAGAATTACCAGATTCCTTCCTCTTCGCTGGAAAAATCATTGCTGGTAGGCGATTTCCTGTATGTAAGCAAGATGAGCTACGGTCCCCGCGTACCGAACACTCCCCTTTCTATGCCGTTGGCACAACATACGCTGCCTGTCTTCAATACTAAATCGTATATCGAGTGGCCACAATGGAAATACAAACGGGTACCGGGCTTCGGCAAAGTGAAGCTGAATGACATTGTGGTTTTCAACTTCCCGGCAGGAGACACGGTGGCAGTGAACTACCAACAGACAACGGACTTCTATACGCTGGCTTATGGTGAAGGACAACGCATCTACTCCAAACAGATTGAAATGGATAGCCTGACACGTTCACAGCAACGTGCAATCTATGACCTCTACTATGACGCCGGACGTAAACAGATTCTGAACAATCCGCGTACTTACGGTGAAGTACTGTGGCGTCCGGTAGACCGTCGCGAGAATTATGTGAAACGTTGTGTCGGCTTGCCCGGTGATACATTGCAAATTGTAGACGGACAGGTGATGATTGACGGTAAGGCGATTGAGAACCCCGAAAACCTGCAATTCAACTACTTCGTACAGACTACCGGCCCGTACATTCCGGAAGATATGCTCCGCGAATTAGGCATCAGCAAGGATGACACCATGCTGATAGAAGACTCTGGCTGGGAAGGCGGATTATTGGATATGGGACTGGACAACCGGAATGCGCAAGGCAAACTGAATCCGGTATATCATCTTCCATTGACTAAAAAGATGTATGACACTCTCCTTGGCAATAAAAAGCTAATCAGCAAAATAGTAATGGAACCGGAAGAATACGCCGGACAGATGTATCCGCTGAACCTTTATACCAAATGGAACCGCAACAATTACGGTCCGATCTGGATTCCTGCCAAAGGAGCTACCATTACCCTCACAGAAGACAACCTGCCTATCTATGAGCGTTGCATCGTAGCCTACGAAGGCAACAAGCTGGAAGTGAAACCGGACGGTATCTACATCAACGGTGAAAAGACCAATGAATATACCTTCAAAATGGATTATTACTGGATGATGGGTGACAACCGTCACAACTCTGCCGACTCCCGTTATTGGGGTTTTGTACCCGAAGATCACGTAGTGGGCAAGCCGATTGTCGTATGGCTGTCGCTTGACAAAGACCGTGGATGGTTTGACGGTAAGATTCGCTGGAACCGCCTCTTCAAGTGGGTAGACTTATAAGTGTACGGATAGAATAGAGTGATAAGGTGATAAATATTGATGAACATTCGTAAATTCAAATGGATACTAGCATTTGCCGGAGCAGTAGTCGTAGTGCTTCTGCTCCGGGGATTTGCTTTTACGTCCTGCCTTATCCCTTCCACCGGTATGGAAAACTCCATTTTCCAGGGTGAACGTATCTTAGTGAACAAATGGAGTTACGGATTGCGAGTTCCTTTCATGTCGCTCTTTTCTTATCATCGTTGGTGCGAAAGTCCTGTACGGCAACAAGATATTGTAGTGTTCAATAATCCGGCTGGAATCCGGGAACCTATCATCGACCGCCGGGAAATCTATATCAGCCGTTGCCTCGGAGTTCCGGGAGATACATTATTGGTCGATTCTCTTTTCTCCGTTATTTCTCCAGAGGCACAATTCAATCCGGATAAGAAAAGGCTTTATTCGTACCCCGCGTCAAAAGAAAATCTGATAACCTCACTGATGCATACTCTTTCCATCACCAACGACGGATTGATGGGAAGCAATGACAGTACTCATGTGCGTAGTTTCAGCCGTTACGAATATTATTTGTTGGAACAGGCAATGAATGGGAAAGAGAGTTTTGTCCAACCTTTGTCAAACAGGGAAGATGCCGAACCGAATCCGCTGATTGTTCCCGGAAAAGGGAAATTTATCCGGGTCTATCCCTGGAACATAACCTTACTGCGGAATACCCTCGTGATGCACGAAGGCAAACAGGCAGAAATAAAGAACGACACTCTCTACGTAGACGGCAAACCTACACAACACTGTTATTTCACTAAAGATTACTATTGGATGGGGTCTAACAATACCGTCAACTTTTCCGACTCACGGCTCTTCGGGTTTGTCCCGCAAGACCATATCATCGGGAAAGCCTCCATCATTTGGTTCTCCAAAGAAAAAGAGACAGGCTTGTTTGACGGATACCGATGGAACCGTTTCTTCAGAACGGTGAAATAATCTTCCGGAACATAAAAGAAATAACTCCTTAATAATATCCTTAATTAATATCCTTATTATAGAGCCCCCTAAACGTATTAAAATGAAAGAAATGAAAATAGCTTATTTATCTTCAGCTTATCTCGCTCCCGTCGAATATTACACTAAACTTCTGGCTTATGACAAAGTGCTTGTAGAACAACACGACCATTATATCAAACAAACCTATCGTAACCGGTGCACCATTGCCGGCCCGTCCGGCGAATTAGCCCTTTCTATCCCAACCGTAAAACCCGACACATTGAAGTGTCCGATGAAGGATATCCGCATTTCCGACCACGGCAACTGGAGACATCTGCACTGGAACGCCATCGAATCAGCCTACAACAGTACTCCTTTCTTTGAATATTACAAGGACGACTTCCGTCCCTTCTACGAAAAGAAATACGAGTTTTTAATCGATTTCAACGAAGAACTATGCCGGATGGTCTGTGAATTGATAGATATTCACCCCACTATGGAGCGTACTAGCGAATATAAGATGGAGTTTGCTCCCGGAGAATTCGATTTTCGGGAAGTCATTCATCCCAAAAAGGATTTCCGAGAAGTGGATACAGAGTTTATTCCGCAACCTTACTATCAGGTTTTCGAGCCCAAACTGGGTTTTCTTCCTAATTTGAGTATCATAGACCTGTTGTTCAATATGGGACCGGAAAGTCTGTTGGTACTAGGCAAGTAATGACTCCACTCTTCTATATGTATGTAGCCAACAAAGGTGCACCATGTCGTCACATTATTTATACTCGTACAGTTTGACGTGTAAAATACTGAATTCTCCGACAGGAATACGTACATGCCTTCCCTGATGGTCCTGATCGCCATTCAGGCGCCGGATATATTTCAGTGAACCATCTTCGTTCACATTAACTTCATCTACAGAACCGATACCGGCTCTCATACCACCTTGCCAGCTATTTTCCGTTTTTGATGCCTTTCCGCCCACACTGGCAAAACCATCCTCGCCCAATGCCGGTGAACTTTTCATTTTATTTTCCCCCTGTTTCTTAAATTCAAGTACCAAGCCACTGCCGGCAACGATATACTCATCTGGAGCCAGACGCAGCAAAACACCTCCCCCTTCAGGCCATACAGTGCCATCCCGGGCACGTGGGTCCCATGGCAGAGTGAAGTAATGACGGCAGGTAATCTCCAAATCATCGTATGAAAGTATTCGTTCTTTATTCTCTTCATCAAACAAAAGACCGTTCATCACTCCTTTGCCCTGATATTTTGTCAATAAAGGCATCAGTTCTTTCAATTTAATATAGCTCTGTACCAAAGGGGCATCTGCTCTATCCGAACCGCTTTCAACAGAGAAAGGACAGAAGCCAATCGCATCATGCTCACCAAACACATAGAAAGCACGTACTCCATCATTCTCTTCCAACCGAATTTCAGGTATAAAGAGAGGATTATTGTGCAGTTTATACTTTGCCACCCAATCAACGAAACCTTTATCATATAAATCCGGAGCCAGAAAATCAATGTTGGGTGCTGCATAATGCCATACATCTATCAAATGAGCCAATGGTCCTGCCGACGGATATTCTCCCGGTTTCCGCCCCCTACTGTTCATTGCTGCATTGACATACAACGGAATATTATAGATAGAACGTGCTAACTTTGCCATTCGTTCTACATACTGCGCATACGACCAGGCCATAAAAATTTCATCCGTATACACGTCTGCACCAAACACTTCCTGCCACGTACCTTTCTTCTTGAATCCCTGGCTCTCCCATTTTGCCAACATTTCGGGATGCAGAGATCTCTTGTTCTTTTGCAAATAGCCGATGAAAAGGGACGGAACTGGTGCATAAAACAGTTTATCCGCTTCTTTGGAATAATCGCGGGCATCTTCCAACATTCCGATTTCGTTTTCTATCTGAATCATGATAACCGTTCCCTCTTCCTTATCCACAGAAGCAATGTGTTTCATCCATTGGGAAAAAGCACGGCTATCCGCCTGAAACACATTCTCCGAAAAGGAACTGGCTATTTCGAGGGGCTTCCCTGCTTTCGTATAGGCACGCGGGTATTTCTTATAATCTTCCTTAAACCAGATCGGAGCGTAGCAACTCATTGAGTTTTTCCACGCACCGAACCAAAGGAAAACCACCTTCAAATCATTCGCGCGAGCCTGTTGAATCACTTTATCCGTCAGAGTAAAATCAAATTTACCTTCCTGTGGTTCTGTTAAATCCCAATATGCAGGAACCAGTACCGTATTCAGCCCCATACGTTGCAATTTCGGGAATATACGTTCAATATCTTCAATAGAGGAAGCTGAAGAATTTCCCAATTCACCGCCAATCACCAAGAATGGCTTTCCATCTACCATAAGTTGTGTGGTACTTCCCTGTTTCTGCAAATACGGAAGTTTCTGATGTGCCTGAAGAGGCAAAATAAAAAGGAATAGAATCCCAAAAAGTGTGTTTCTCATAACAATCAGCTTTATCATATTATCTGAAAGCAAAGTTACAACAATATAAAAAAGGAGCACAACGTCTTGTGTTCCTTTTCTATCGGGCAGGTTACAGATGCTTTATGTTACGTTACATTTGCCTTTATCTATACATTATCTCCGATTCTTATACCCTCTATTTGCGTTTCCTAAGTAATTTTTAGAGAAAACTGTTTATATCGCTACTTCTTCACAGTTCTTCTCTTCATTAGATTCTGCCGCATCCAGCCGATTCAACAAATAGCGTACATTTTGAAGATGTATATCATTATTCCGATCCATTTTCTTAAACTGCCAACTGTTTTTAGTGGTATTCAGTATGCAATTCATTAACGTTCCCACGGCATCGGCACTTTGGAAACGATTGGTATTGGAGATTAGCGTATTCATCATGTGCGCCCCGAATCCTCTAATCACCTCTTTCACACTTATCGACTTATAATTACGGATGGCTTCAAAGGCTGCCACATTACTACAAAGCGTACTAGCTAAATCCTCCAGTCTCTTTCGATCTGTTCGTTCCACTAGATAGCTTTCAGGATTCATAAAACGATTGAGAGTCAGATAAAAAGACATCATTTCATCATCGGATGAAAAGATAACGTGCATGAGTTGCGTCGCGTCCCCCGGACGAGCCTGCTGGTTGCTTAAAACTTCTTCCATAAGAATTTTAATTAAATGGTGAATAAATTAAGTTCAATGGGGCGATACAGAAGGGTAGTTTTAAGAAATAAAAGAAGCGGTTCCGCCTGTCCCATTGCTCTTCACCATCCACAACAGGCAGTAGGTGCATTAACATCCTACATGGGGGTACGAAACCGCCATATAGAATGATAGGACAAGCATAAAAAAGCCTGCCACATTGATACAGCAGGTTCCCCTGCTGTGGATTTTGATAAAGAGCATTGCAAAGATAGAATATAAAATCAGAAAAGAGAAAAGAAAATCAATATAAATTGAAGTTTACAGCGATCAGCAAAAGACAAAATCTTCTAAAGCTACTTGTAACTATAAAATTCATTTAGGAGGTTCACCGGTTTCACCTTTAGTTGAATGAGTATAAATCAGATGTTTATGGTGAAAGAGGTACATAAAATAATAAAGAATCATCCTTCACCTCCTTCACAAAATAAAAGTAAGCGTCTTTTAGTTTTGCACTCGAAAGAGAGACTTCTTATAAGCTTTAAGATTGTTAACGAAGAACTAGTAAGCCCCCAAGTTTAGATAGCTTTTTATCGATATAGCTCCTTAGCAGATATTAACAAGATTGTTTCTCTTTCTTTCAAATAACCAGACTAAAAGACGCTTATATCGTATAGATTAAGGGTCTATACACCCTATTTGTTGGGCATATAGATCCAATGTATTGGTCATATAGATCTAACACGTTGGATATATATATCGTGCGTCTTGGGATATAGCCAACAACTCAAGTATTAATAGCCTAAATACAAAGTATTAATAGTCGATAGCTCAAATGTTAATACTTGATGGAGCGTTTGCTATGAGCTTATTAATTTTAGCTGATAGCATATTCGTTTTTGCTTATAGCATATTTACTTTAGCTTATGGCATATAAAAAGAACAGTGAAGAGTGTGAAGGATGATTCTTTATTATTTGGTTCTTCGTCAAATTTGGTGGTACTTCTTCTATTGTGAATAAA
>NZ_QTMW01000140.1:0-387 GCF_003604005.1 Bacteroides sp. OF03-11BH
ATTCAGCCATACATTGTTTATTAAAGGAAGAATGAGCGCAGGATAGTGGCGGCGACAATCAAGAAGATACAAGCCCCGAACCACGAGGCGGCGGTCTTCGAGGTGTCCGGGTCTCCGGACGAGAATTTTCCGTACACTTTCACGCCACCGATAAGCCCGACTACCGCGCCGATGGCGTAGATTAATTTCGTGCCGGGGTCGAAATACGAACTCACCATAGAGGTGGCTTCGTTGATGCCAGCCAGACCGTTTCCCTGTGCGAAAGCGGAGGCGGTTGCGGCAATCATAAGTGCCGCAGCGATGATTAACTTTTGTCTGATGTTCTTGTTCATAAACTGTTCTTTTTTGTGCCGTCCAAAGGGTGGATAGTCCTTTTTCGGGCGGTTG
>NZ_QTMW01000140.1:397-610 GCF_003604005.1 Bacteroides sp. OF03-11BH
ATAGTCCTTTTTCGGGCGGTTGATACTTGATTACTTTACTTTGGTTTTAGTGGTTGCCCGTTTGTTTCTACGGACTTGGGGCTGTCCGTTGCGGGTTGGCTGTACCTTGTACCGCCGTGCGCGTGGGTGTCGTCATTTTACGTTTTCATTTCCATTCTTTTTTAGTTGTTATACATAGTTTCGGAAGTCGAACTCCTCGATGTTGTCGGGAAT
>NZ_QTMW01000141.1:0-248 GCF_003604005.1 Bacteroides sp. OF03-11BH
TTCTTGTCCACGATTTTCCATGTGATGTAGTCCACGTCGAAAGGCACGTTGCTCTGGTTCTTTATCTCCGTGTGGAAATAGAGCAAACCATTATGCGTGTAGATGCCTTTCAGCAGGTACTGGATGCCGAATCGCTTGCAGCCGATGTGCTTCACCTCGCGCTTGTTCTGCTTGTGGATGGACTTCATGATAAGGCGCACCAGCATCGGGCTTTCGCTGCCCAGTTCCTTCAGATAGATTTCCTGCGC
>NZ_QTMW01000141.1:375-596 GCF_003604005.1 Bacteroides sp. OF03-11BH
GTTATCACGGACATATTGGTTTCGTTCGGGAAGTCCCTCACGGTAGCCTTCACGCGGATGACGTTCTCCGCTCCGTCGGCTTTGCCCGCAATCAGGTCGGGCGAGCCTAAATCCACGTAGCGCACCTCCGAGGGGAAAATGACGTGGACGGTCTTGTCATAAGTCACTTCCAAGCCGTGCGGGGGAACCATGCGGTCGAAGGTCAGCTTCTTTGTCAGCCC
>NZ_QTMW01000142.1:0-580 GCF_003604005.1 Bacteroides sp. OF03-11BH
TTCCCAATGGTTCAAAGATACTAATTTGAAAGCAAATCACAACGAAGCGAAGTAGTAGCACCAGCGAATTGACATTGTTCCCAATGGTTCAAAGATACTAATTTGAAAGCAAATCACAACATCAAGCTGTCGATTAAATGCCCTTTTTCTATTGTTCCCAATGGTTCAAAGATACTAATTTGAAAGCAAATCACAACGTCCTCACCCGTTAAATCCTCCGGCAACGCATTGTTCCCAATGGTTCAAAGATACTAATTTGAAAGCAAATCACAACTTCAAGCTGTCGATTAAATGCCCTTTTTCTATTGTTCCCAATGGTTCAAAGATACTAATTTGAAAGCAAATCACAACCTAGCAATTCAGGAAATTTCAATATTGCTAATTGTTCCCAATGGTTCAAAGATACTAATTTGAAAGCAAATCACAACATCTTATGGCTAGAAATACAAAACCTGATTATTGTTCCCAATGGTTCAAAGATACTAATTTGAAAGCAAATCACAACAGTTATTTATCGTCGGAGATTCGGGCTTTAATTGTTCCCAATGGTTCAAAGATACTAATTTGAAAGCAAATCACA
>NZ_QTMW01000143.1:0-578 GCF_003604005.1 Bacteroides sp. OF03-11BH
GTTCCCAATGGTTCAAAGATACTAATTTGAAAGCAAATCACAACTATTTTCCATAAACATTCTATTTAGGCAAATTGTTCCCAATGGTTCAAAGATACTAATTTGAAAGCAAATCACAACGAAGCGAAGTAGTAGCACCAGCGAATTGACATTGTTCCCAATGGTTCAAAGATACTAATTTGAAAGCAAATCACAACTAATAGTCAGCTTCTTAATATACTTTATGATTGTTCCCAATGGTTCAAAGATACTAATTTGAAAGCAAATCACAACGTCCTCACCCGTTAAATCCTCCGGCAACGCATTGTTCCCAATGGTTCAAAGATACTAATTTGAAAGCAAATCACAACTATGAATAAATTGAATATATTCTTAATTTATTGTTCCCAATGGTTCAAAGATACTAATTTGAAAGCAAATCACAACCTTTTTCTAATAATTTTTCGTTTTCTTTTGATTGTTCCCAATGGTTCAAAGATACTAATTTGAAAGCAAATCACAACCACTTATGGCTAGAAATACAAAACCTGATTATTGTTCCCAATGGTTCAAAGATACTAATTTGAAAGCAAATCACA
>NZ_QTMW01000144.1:0-577 GCF_003604005.1 Bacteroides sp. OF03-11BH
TTGTTCCCAATGGTTCAAAGATACTAATTTGAAAGCAAATCACAACGGCAGCTAAAGTCTTTTTCCGAACGTATGTATTGTTCCCAATGGTTCAAAGATACTAATTTGAAAGCAAATCACAACTATTTTCCATAAACATTCTATTTAGGCAAATTGTTCCCAATGGTTCAAAGATACTAATTTGAAAGCAAATCACAACAATTTACATACCCTGAAGAATATCTTCGTATTGTTCCCAATGGTTCAAAGATACTAATTTGAAAGCAAATCACAACTAATAGTCAGCTTCTTAATATACTTTATGATTGTTCCCAATGGTTCAAAGATACTAATTTGAAAGCAAATCACAACAGTTCACGTATCCTGAAGAGTATCTTCGTATTGTTCCCAATGGTTCAAAGATACTAATTTGAAAGCAAATCACAACTAGCGTAAAACATTGCGGCCACTAGATTCATTGTTCCCAATGGTTCAAAGATACTAATTTGAAAGCAAATCACAACTGTTTTCTAATAATTTTTCGTTTTCTTTTGATTGTTCCCAATGGTTCAAAGATACTAATTTGAAAGCAAATCAC
>NZ_QTMW01000145.1:0-574 GCF_003604005.1 Bacteroides sp. OF03-11BH
TCTTTTCTGGTTTGCCCATAATCAGCCGCATAGCGGATGACTACGGGCAAACCGGGAATGAGAACAGTCATTCCGATGAAGGGGAGGGTGGGGAAGAATACTGCGTGAACGCAAAAACACTCTCGGATATGTAGCAAAAAAAAGCGGCACTAGGCCGCTTCAATCATTTGCTTGCTTTTTTCTTTTTAGAGACAGCCTTCTGTTTAGGCTGATCCGGTTTTTCTTCTTCTTTTTCCGGAGCCGGATAAAACTTGGTGGCTACCATCACAATGCGGTTACGCTTCTCCCCACTTTTAGAATCCGTCCATTCTTCCGGCTTAAAGTAGCCTTCAACGGTTATCAGCTCACCTTTTTTCAATACATCGAAGGAATCCAGTGCTTCATTCTTTCTCCAGGCTTCAATCCCCATGAAAGCGGAAACATAAGAGGTTTCTTCACCTGTCTTGTCTGCACGGCTGACCGCGATAGAAAAGCGTGCTACGCTTGCTGTTTCAAAACTACGGATTTCTGCATCCTTACCGATAAAACCTGTTACTGCGAATGAATTTTCAATCTTTTTCATATCTCTGATTTT
>NZ_QTMW01000146.1:0-318 GCF_003604005.1 Bacteroides sp. OF03-11BH
GTGTAATCTTGATGTTACACAATCACTTACGCAACTTCACGTCGCACGAACTTGCCATAGACTTTCACGCCTCCGATAAGACCGACCACCGCGCCGATGGCGTAGATTAATTTCGTGCCGGGGTCGAAATACGAACTCACCATAGAGGTGGCTTTGTTAATACCTGCCAGACCGTTTCCTTGCGCAAATACGGAGGCGGTTGCGGCAATCATGAGTGCCGCAGAGATGATGAACTTTTGTCTGATGTTCTTGTTCATAAACAGTTCTTGTTTTGTGCCGTCCAAAGGGTGGATAGTCCTTTTTCGGGCGGTTGATACT
>NZ_QTMW01000146.1:328-540 GCF_003604005.1 Bacteroides sp. OF03-11BH
ATAGTCCTTTTTCGGGCGGTTGATACTTGATTACTTTACTTTGGTTTAGTGGTTGCCCGTTTGTTTCTACGGACTTGGGTGTGTCCGTTGCGGATTGGCTGTACCTTGTACCGCCGTGCGCATGGGTGTCGTCATTTTACGTTTTCATTTCCATTCTTTTTTAGCTGTTATACATAGTTTCGGAAGTCGAACTCCTCGATGTTGTCGGGAAT
>NZ_QTMW01000015.1:0-142876 GCF_003604005.1 Bacteroides sp. OF03-11BH
ACTTTTACAGGAAAATAATTTTTAATGCGTCTGCCCTGCTGCATAAAAAGTCACTAGTTTCTGCACTGAAAAGTCTTAATCTATGCACTGAAAGACCTTAAATACAATGAAGAATAATGGAAACGTTATTGATGCGTTATATAAAGAATATTAGGAACTTTCCGTTCTCCGGCATGGTCAAACCGCCCATTGTCACAAGGATAATTAACGACTCCATTATCCGATGCACCGGACAACCAAAGAGTAGTAGATCCACCTCCATCCAAATTTAATGCATCCTCACCTCCTAAAACCCGGATCAGATGTGCCAATTCCGGAATATTCACTCCTCCTGCTTGTTCAGGAAAACGCCCGTCTACCGTTATCAACAGGACTTTTCCATCCTTAGTAGTAGCAACAGCACTACGAGGGTGCTTCGTCCGGATAAAATTCGGTTCACACGAGTTCCAATCACAAACCTGTCCGTCTTTCAACATTAACGGACCGGAAGCTAGTATCGTACCTGCTTTGCCTTTATAATTCTTTTCTATCTGTTTGTTCCAAGGAATTAATTTCATTCCCCTTTTGCGCACACTAATGGCTCCTGTGACACGCTGTTTAAACTCACTCTGCAGTGTTGTATCAATAACTTGGCGATCCGTCTTCAGGAAACAGACCGAGTTTCCCCGTTTCATGTCAAAATAGGAGCCATTAATGGCTGCAATGGCGTTATATTCAGAAGCAATCTTACTTGTTTCTTTCATTTTATCCGAAACGGCAACATCAACTTTCAAGCCCGCACCGGGATCAACTTCTATCAGACTAACAGACTGGGGTCCCTGATACAATCGGGGGATAGAAGCATACTTATAAATGAGTCCTTTTTGAGGACTTTCCACCTTCCATTGGGCAGATACGATTGCCAAAGAATCGGATGCGGTTTGCCCTTTCAATGTTCCGATAGAACATAAAATCAAGATAGCAATTAACAAGTTTCTTTTTATCATAGATAGAGAAATGAATCATTTAGGCCGCTAAAGCTAGTTAATAATCGCCATTCATCCAAAAATCCCTGTAACTTTCCGCTCGCTCCATTTTCTCTACCTCCCTTTTTTACTATCCAGATAATCCATATCTTCTGACTGCATCTAATTCAGAGTGAGCAACAGAGCTTTAAGTCAACTTTTAATAGCTTCTTATTTTTGATATTGCAGAGTTTTTCCTATCTTTGTTTTCGGAAGGTAATACAAATGAAGAAAGGAGAACCATGATGTCTCGTATAGAGAAAAACAAATTGAATTTTACTGTAGCTTTAATCGCAGAGTTCGCAGCGACTTATCAAATCAAGCAAAAACAGGCATTCAACTATTTGAATCGTTTTAAAGGCCTTGTTTTTTTACAAAAACACTATGAAGTAATGCACACACAATCTTTCGAAGATTCTATTGAAGCTTTATCAATGGTATGCCGTAGAAATGGAGGACAACTGTAATGAAGCTATACCATGGTTCAAATATGGAAATAGACAAGCCGGACCTATCTCGTTCAAAGCCCTTCAAAGACTTTGGCCAAGGATTTTATCTTTCTCCCGGTTATGAACAGGCACATGCCTTAGCCAAACAAAAAACCGATCAATTACAATCCGGAGAGCCATGTGTGACCATCTTCGAACTGGAAGATCAAATAATAAAGACTTCAGATCTGCAAATAAAAATATTCGATGATTACTGTGAAGAATGGGCACAGTTCGTTTTACTCAACCGCGACCGTAGCCATACACATCCTGCACACACTTACGATATAGTCATTGGTCCTATTGCCGACGACGGAGTAACCTATCAGTTACGTCGTTACAGCATGGGAGACATTTCAATGAGCAGATTGATTGAAGAACTAAAATATGCCAAAGGGTTGACCATACAATATTACTTCGGCACTGAACATGCCCTTTCATACCTAAAGAAACTATGAAGCTGACGAATACACAAATAGAATGTATGATTGAAGATTTAAGTAGTGAAATCATACGGATACTCATGGAGGAATGGCAGTATAATATGACGCAAGCAATGGAAGTCTACTACAATTCCGACACCTTTGAGCGTTTGAGTGATCCGACTACGGGACTTTATTACCAAAGTGCCGGTTACGTGTACGACTTTCTAAAAAAAGAACTGACCACAGGACAAGTTAGTTAGAATAGAGTTTCACACTTGCTTGTCAGCATCCCATATCTTTCACAAGTAAAAAAGCTACCTTTATCAAACCTCTGTTTTCTACAGCCTTGAAATATTTTCGTCTTATCTACTATACACTTCCGCTTTTTTTCGTACTTTTACCCCTTGTTGGAAAGAAGTGCCTTTTCAACCCTTGAGAACAGAAAAAGAAAAAACAATATATAAAATGAATCACAAATGGAATTATCGACCCATTACACCCGAACAGGCAGAGACAAGCCAGACATTGGCCCAGGAACTAGGGATTAGCCCGATACTTGGACAACTTTTGGTGCAGCGGGGAATTACAAAGGCAGCAGATGCCAAGAAGTTTTTCCGCCCGCAATTGCCCGACCTGCATGATCCGTTCCTGATGAAGGATATGGATATTGCAGTAGAACGTCTGAACAGGGCGATGGGAAAGAAAGAACGTATTCTAATTTATGGAGATTATGACGTAGACGGTACTACTGCCGTGGCATTGGTCTACAAGTTTATTCAACAGTTCTATTCGAACCTTGATTATTACATACCCGACCGCTACAATGAAGGGTATGGCATTTCTAAAAAAGGAGTGGACTACGCCGCAGAAACCGGTGTAGGACTGATTATTGTACTCGATTGTGGAATTAAAGCAGTAGAAGAAATCACTTATGCCAAAGAGAAAGGGATTGATTTCATCATCTGCGATCATCATGTACCGGATGATGTGCTTCCGCCTGCCGTAGCTATTCTGAACGCCAAACGCCTGGACAATACGTATCCGTACACTCACCTTTCCGGTTGTGGAGTCGGTTTCAAGTTTATGCAGGCATTCGCTATCAGTAACGGTATCGAGTTCCACCACCTGATTCCTTTGCTGGATATTGTAGCCGTGAGTATTGCATCGGACATCGTTCCGATTATGGGTGAAAATCGTATCCTCGCCTACCACGGTCTGAAGCAACTGAACAGTAACCCGAGCATTGGTATGAAGGCTATTATCGACGTATGCGGACTTTCTGAAAAGGAAATCACCGTCAGCGATATTGTGTTTAAAATCGGACCGCGCATCAATGCATCAGGACGTATTCAAAACGGAAAAGAAGCCGTAGACCTGCTGACGGAAAAAGATTTCTCGGCGGCACTTGAGAAAGCCGGACAAATCAACCAGTACAACGAAACCCGGAAAGACCTCGACAAGAGTATGACTGAGGAAGCAAACAACATCGTTGCCAATCTGGAAGGATTAGCCGACCGCCGCTCTATTGTGCTCTACAACGAAGAATGGCACAAAGGAGTGATCGGTATCGTAGCTTCCCGCCTGACGGAAGTGTATTACCGCCCTGCCGTGGTATTGACACGAACGGATAACATGGCAACAGGTTCCGCACGTTCTGTTTCCGGCTTCGACGTATATAAAGCAATCGAACATTGCCGCGACCTGCTGGAAAACTTCGGGGGGCATACATACGCCGCCGGACTGTCGATGAAAGTGGAGAATGTGGATGCCTTTACCAAACGGTTCGAAGAATACGTTTCACAGCATATCTTACCGGAACAAACCAGTGCCGTTATCGAGATTGATGCTGAAATAGATTTCAGGGATATTTCATCCAAGTTCTTCAGCGACCTGAAAAAGTTTAATCCTTTCGGTCCTGATAACACGAAACCTATTTTCTGCACTCATCATGTTTATGATTACGGAACAAGTAAAGTGGTGGGACGCGATCAGGAACATATCAAACTCGAACTGGTCGATAATAAATCGAATAATGTAATGAACGGTATTGCGTTCGGACAGAGTTCGCATGTGCGCTATATCAAAACGAAACGCTCGTTCGACATCTGTTACACCATTGAAGAAAACACGCACAAGCGTGGTGAAGTACAACTTCAAATCGAGGATATAAAGCCGATTGAATAAGTATCAGGAGATATTAAAACAATATTGGGGATATGACTCCTTCCGCGACTTGCAGGAGGAGATCATCACCAGTATCGGCGAAGGCAAAGATACACTGGGACTTATGCCGACCGGAGGCGGTAAGTCCATCACTTTTCAAGTGCCTGCTCTCGCCCAGGAAGGAATTTGCATTGTCATTACTCCTCTCATCGCCCTGATGAAAGATCAGGTGCAAAACCTGCGTAAACGCGGCATCAAGGCGCTTGCTGTCTATTCAGGCATGACACGGCAGGAGATTCTCACTGCTCTTGAGAATTGCATCTTCGGTAATTATAAATTCCTCTATATTTCTCCGGAACGTCTGGACACGGACATATTCCGTACCAAACTGCGATCTATGAAAGTCTCCATGATTACGGTCGACGAAAGTCACTGTATCTCACAATGGGGATATGACTTCCGTCCTGCTTACCTAAAAATTGCCGAAATACGGACATTGCTACCGGGAATTCCGGTACTGGCACTTACGGCGACAGCCACTCCGGAAGTAGTGAAGGATATTCAAGCTCGCCTGGATTTCCGTGAAGAGAATGTTTTCCGCATGAGCTTCGAACGGAAAAACCTGGCGTATATCGTCCGGCAAACGGATAACAAAACTCAAGAGCTGTTGCATATCTTACGAAAGATACCCGGCAGCGCCATTATCTATGCCCGCAACAGACGGCGCACCAAGGAAATCACCGAGTTACTGGTAAACGAAGATATTACCGCCGACTTCTATCACGCCGGACTGGATAATGCCGTAAAAGACCTCCGGCAAAAACGCTGGCAAAGCGGAGCAGTTCGTGTAATGGTAGCGACAAACGCCTTTGGAATGGGGATTGATAAACCCGACGTGCGCATCGTATTGCATCTCGATCTCCCCGACTCTCTCGAAGCTTACTTCCAAGAAGCCGGTCGTGCAGGAAGGGATGGTGAAAAAGCGTATGCTGTGATCTTATACACCAAAACGGACAGAACGACGCTACACAGGCGCGTTGTGGATACTTTCCCCGACAAGGAGTATATTCTCAATGTCTACGAACATCTGCAGTATTACTATCAGATGGCAATGGGCGACGGTTTCCAATGTGTCCGCGAGTTTAATCTGGAAGAGTTTTGCCGGAAGTTCAAATACTTCCCGGTTCCGGTGGACAGTGCACTGAAAATATTGACTCAAGCCGGCTATCTGGAATATACGGACGAACAGGATAATGCCTCTCGTATTCTTTTCACGATTCGCCGGGACGAACTATACAAATTGCGAGAAATGGGAACGGAAGCCGAAGCACTGATACAGACGATTCTCCGCTCTTACACCGGAGTATTCACCGACTATGCCTATATCAGCGAAGCAACCCTGTCCATACGTACCGGACTGACCCGCGAACAAATTTATAATATACTGGTCACGCTTACCAAACGTCGTATCGTGGATTACATTCCGCACAAAAAGACACCTTATATTATATACACCCGCGAACGGCAGGAACTTCGTTTTGTGCATATTCCTCCTTCCGTCTACGAAGAACGCAAAGCCCGGTATGAAGCCCGCATCAAAGCGATGGAAGAGTATGTCACTTCGGAGAATGTGTGCCGGAGCCGGATGCTGCTCCGTTACTTCGGAGAGAAGAACGAGCACAACTGCGGACAATGCGATGTTTGTCTTAGTCACCGTGCAACCGATGCCCTGACCGAGAATTCTTTCGATTTCGAGGAACTGAAAAAGAAAATATCAGAATTACTCACCCAGAAACCGCTGACACCAATAGAAATAGCCGATAAGATAGAAGCGGAAAAAGAGAGCATCAGCGAAGTCATCCAATATTTATTGGAGGAAGGTGAATGGAAGATGCAGGATGGAATGATACATATTTCAAAATAAGTTACTACCTTTGCAAAGTAACTCAAAAATAACACACCATGCCGAACTTTTTTAAATCTTTCTTCTCCGGTAAGTCGGAAACTCCGGAAAGTGAAAAACAGAAAAACGATCAGAAAAATTTCGAGATTTTCAAATACGACGGTTTACGTGCGCAACGCATGGGACGTCCGGATTATGCAGTAAAATGTTTTATTGAAGCTCTTGCCATCAAGGAAGAGTTTGAAACAATGGGCTATCTTAGCCAACTCTACATCCAGATGGGGGAAACGGCAAAGGCCCGCGAGCTATTGGAAAAGATGGCTGCTATGGAACCTGACGTCACAAGCACTTTCCTGACACTGGCCAATGTATGCTTCATCCAGGAAGATTATCAGGCTATGGAAGAAGCTGCCAATAAAGCGATTGCCATCGAAGAAGGAAATGCCGTGGCTCATTATCTATTAGGGAAAGCCCGTAAGGGACAGGATGACGACCTGATGACTATTGCCCATCTCACCAAAGCAATCACTTTGAAAGATGATTTCATTGAAGCTCGCCTATTACGTGCGGAAGCATTGATGAACCTGAAACAGTATAAAGATATGATGGAAGATATAGATGCTGTGCTCGCCCAGAATCCGGAAGAAGAGACAGCCATGCTCCTGCGCGGAAAAGTGAAAGAAGCAGACGGCAAGGACGAAGAGGCAGAAGAGGACTACAAACTGGTGACGGAAATAAACCCGTTCAACGAACAGGCATACCTTTATTTAGGGCAACTTTATATCAACCAGAAAAAACTGACGGAAGCTATCGGCCTGTTTGATGAAGCCATCGAGCTGAATCCGAACTTTGCGGAAGCCTACAAAGAACGCGGACGTGCTAAATTACTGAATGGTGATAAGGACGGTTCGGTAGAGGACATGAAGAAATCTCTGGAATTGAATCCGAAAGAGGAAGCTGGTCTGAACGGAGAATTCAAGAACCTGGGACCAAAGCCTGAAGCACTTCCCGGCATCTTTTAAGTATCCTTTTCATCTATTTTAGGCAAGAAAACAAAAAAAGTATCGTTTTTTGTTTGCATCTAACAGAAAATTATTACTTTTGCCCCAGAATTAAAAACCAAAGCAAAAAAGATAGATTCTAATGAAATCATTTACTTATGCATATTACTTCTTTTTTTACTTTTACTTTAGCAACAAAGTAGAGCGGGAGTTTGTATGTATCAAGTGACAGTGATGCTTAAGGACTGAATAGAGAAATCAATCATATGAATCCCGCTCCAATATGGACGCGGGATTTTTTTATATAATACATTTAGAACAATGAAAAAGATAGCAATTCAAGGAACACTCGGCTCATATCATGATATCGCCGCACACAAGTACTTCGAGGGAGAAGAAATAGAGTTAATCTGTTGTGCCAACTTCGAAGATGTGTTTACTTCGATACGGAAAGACAGCCAGGTTATCGGAATGCTAGCCATCGAGAATACGATTGCGGGAAGTTTGTTGCACAACAATGAATTGTTGAGACAAAGCGGCACACAGATTATCGGTGAATACAAACTGCGCATCTCGCACAGTTTTGTCTGTCTCCCCGATGAGAACTGGGAAGATCTGACAGAAGTCAACTCCCACCCTATCGCCCTGATGCAGTGTCGCGAATTTCTGAATCAACATCCGCAGTTGAAAGTGGTGGAAGGTGAAGATACGGCCCGCAGCGCAGAAATCATCAAGAATGAAAATCTGAAAGGACACGCTGCCATCTGCTCCAAAGCAGCAGCTGAACGTTACGGTATGAAAGTCCTTCAGGAAGGTATTGAAACAAACAAGCACAACTTCACCCGTTTTCTGGTTGTTGCCGATCCCTGGCAAGTAGACGAACTCCGTCAACATCATGCCAATGCAACCAACAAGGCAAGTATCGTATTCACTCTTCCACATACGGAAGGCAGCCTGTCACAGGTTTTATCCATTCTATCGTTCTATAATATCAATCTGACAAAAATTCAATCGTTGCCTATCATCGGACGGGAATGGGAATACCAGTTTTACGTAGATGTAGCTTTCAACGATTATCTAAGATACAAGCAGTCTATTGCTGCAATCACTCCATTAACCAAAGAACTTAAATTATTAGGCGAATATGCAGAAGGAAAGTCAAACGTATAAAATCGCTCCTGCCGACAGATTGGCAAGTGTAAGCGAATACTACTTCTCAAAGAAGCTAAAAGAGGTAGCACAGATGAATGCAGAGGGGAAGGATGTTATCAGCCTCGGTATCGGAAGCCCCGATATGCCTCCCTCAAGGGAAACCATCGAAACATTGTGCAACAATGCTCATGATCCCAACGGACACGGTTACCAACCGTATGTAGGTATCCCCGAACTGCGCAAAGGCTTCGCTGCCTGGTATCAACGCTGGTATGGAGTGGAACTGAATCCGAATACGGAGATACAGCCTTTAATCGGCTCTAAAGAAGGAATTCTCCATGTTACGCTGGCATTCGTCAATCCGGGTGAGCAGGTGCTAGTCCCGAATCCGGGATACCCCACCTATACTTCTTTGAGTAAAATACTCGGAGCGGAAGTTATCAACTACGACCTGAAAGAAGAGGATGGCTGGATGCCTGACTTCGAGACACTGGAAAAGATGGATCTTAGCCGCGTAAAACTGATGTGGACCAATTATCCCAACATGCCGACGGGAGCCAATGCAACTCCGGAAATCTATGAACGTCTCGTTGACTTTGCCCGTCGTAAGAATATCGTAATTGTGAATGATAATCCGTACAGCTTTATCCTGAACGATAAGCCTATCAGTATCCTAAGTGTACCGGGAGCCAAAGACTGTTGCATCGAGTTTAACTCTATGAGCAAGAGCCACAATATGCCCGGCTGGCGTATCGGCATGCTGGCGTCAAACGCGGAATTCGTGCAATGGATACTGAAAGTGAAAAGTAATATCGACAGTGGTATGTTCCGTGCTATGCAACTGGCTGCAGCAACTGCTCTTGAAGCCGAAGCGGACTGGTATGAAGGCAATAACGAGAACTACCGCAACCGTCGTCACCTCGCCGGTGAGATCATGAAAACATTGGGATGCACCTACGACGAAAAACAAGTAGGAATGTTCCTTTGGGGAAAGATTCCCGCTTCCTGCAAAGATGTAGAGGAACTGACAGAAAAGGTGCTGCATGAAGCAAGAGTGTTTATCACTCCGGGATTTATCTTCGGCAGTAACGGAGCAAGGTATATCCGTATCTCACTTTGTTGCAAGGACAATAAGCTGGCAGAAGCTCTGGAAAGAATTAAAAGAATCTAACCTCTCCCAAAGAGAGAACGACAGTAGAATGAGACAGAACAATTTCAATGAAAACAAGTTATTAAAAGAATAAAAACAAATAAGAATATGGAACTCGAATCAATTTTATTACCGGGCGTTGAAGCTAAAAGACCGATTGTCATTGCCGGCCCGTGTAGCGCAGAAACGGAAGAACAAGTAATGGATACAGCCAAACAACTGGCTGCTAAAGGACAAAAAATATATCGTGCCGGAATCTGGAAGCCGCGTACCAAACCGGGAGGTTTCGAAGGTATCGGTGTAGAAGGTCTTGCCTGGTTGAAAGAGGTGAAGAAAGAAACTGGAATGTATGTTTCTACGGAGGTAGCAACAGCCAAACACGTTTACGAATGTCTGAAAGCGGGAATCGATATTCTTTGGGTAGGTGCACGCACCACTGCCAATCCTTTCGCCGTACAGGAAATCGCTGACGCACTGAAAGGGGTTGATATCCCTGTATTGGTTAAGAACCCGGTGAACCCGGATCTCGAATTATGGATCGGAGCACTGGAACGTATCAACAACGCTGGTTTGAAGCGTCTGGGTGCTATCCACCGCGGTTTCAGCAGTTATGACAAAAAGATCTATCGGAATCTTCCCCAATGGCATATTCCTATCGAACTACGCCGCCGTATCCCTAATCTTCCGATTTTCTGTGATCCGAGCCATATCGGTGGAAAACGTGAGTTGGTAGCACCGCTTTGCCAACAGGCTATGGACTTGAATTTCGACGGTCTGATTGTAGAAAGCCACTGCAACCCGGATTGCGCATGGAGCGATGCTTCTCAACAAGTTACTCCGGACGTACTCGACTATATCCTCAATCTGTTGGTAATCCGTACGGAAACACAGTCTACCGAAAGTCTGGCACAGCTCCGTAAACAGATTGACGAATGTGACGACAATATCATTCAGGAATTAGCAAAAAGAATGCGTGTGGCACGTGAAATCGGTACTTACAAAAAAGAGCACGGAATCACAGTCCTTCAAGCCGGACGTTACAATGAGATTCTGGAAAAACGTGGCGCGCAGGGCGAACAATGCGGTATGGACAGCGAGTTTATGAAGAAGATTTTCGAAGCCATCCACGAAGAATCAGTTCGTCAACAGATGGAAATTATTAATAAGTAGTTAGAGTAGTCAAGTAGTATCTACTACTTACTACTTGACTACTAAATAATAAACATTATGAGAATATTAATCCTTGGAGCTGGTAAAATGGGCTCCTTCTTTACTGATATTTTGAGCTTTCAACACGAGACGGCCGTGTTCGACGTCAACCCGCACCAGTTGCGTTTCGTCTATAACACGTATCGTTTCACTACATTGGAGGAGATTAAGGAATTTGAACCGGAACTGGTTATTAATGCTGTTACAGTGAAGTACACGTTGGATGCCTTTCGCAAAATACTGCCTGTATTACCGAAAGACTGTATCATTAGTGACATTGCCTCTGTAAAAACAGGATTGAAGAAGTTCTACGAAGAAAGTGGTTTCCGCTACGTTTCCAGTCACCCTATGTTTGGCCCGACTTTCGCAAGTCTTAGCAATCTAAGCAGCGAAAATGCCATCATCATCAGTGAAGGCGACCACCTGGGAAAAATATTCTTCAAAGACCTCTACCAGACATTACGGTTGAACATCTTCGAATATACATTTGATGAGCACGACGAAACAGTAGCCTACTCGCTTTCTATTCCGTTCGTATCGACGTTCGTATTTGCTGCCGTAATGAAACATCAGGAAGCCCCGGGAACTACGTTCAAAAAGCACATGGCAATCGCCAAAGGGCTGCTAAGCGAAGATGATTACCTGCTTCAGGAAATACTGTTCAACCCACGCACTCCGGGACAAGTGACTAATATCCGGACAGAGTTGAAAAACCTTCTCGAAATCATCGAAAACAAGGATGCGGAAGGTATGAAAAAGTATCTGACGAAGATCCGGGAAAAGATTAAATAATCAATACCGGTGCCAAGATTTAACGATCCCCTGCAAAAAAGTTCTTTGCAGGGGATTTTTTTATGTGTACCTTTGTATCCGCAAAAACGGATTCACAGGAGAAAGAATGATAGATCAAATTACCATAGACCGGATATTGGACGCGGCACAAATTATGGATGTCGTTTCGGATTTTGTCACCCTGCGCAAACGTGGTGTCAATTATGTCGGTTTATGTCCGTTCCACAGTGATAAAACCCCTTCTTTTTATGTCTCTCCTGCTAAAGGATTATGCAAATGTTTTGCTTGTGGAAAAGGTGGAAATGCCGTGCATTTCATTATGGAACACGAGCAGATGTCTTATCCGGAAGCATTGAAGTACCTTGCCAAGAAATATAATATTGAAATCAAGGAGCGGGAATTAAGCGATGAAGAGAAGTTTGTGCAAAGCGAACGCGAAAGTCTGTTTATCGTTAATAACTTTGCACGCGACTATTTCCAGAATATACTAAAAAATCATGTAGACGGGCGTAGCATCGGTATGGCCTATTTCCGCAACCGTGGCTTTCGCGACGACATCATTGAGAAATTCCAATTAGGTTACTGCACTGAAGCCCACGATGCATTCGCCAAAGAAGCAATCCAAAAAGGATATAAGAAAGAGTACTTGGTAAAAACAGGACTTTGCTACGAAACGGACGACCACCGGTTACGGGATCGTTTTTGGGGACGTGTTATTTTCCCTGTACATACGCTTTCCGGCAAAGTGGTGGCTTTTGGCGGACGTGTACTTGCCAGTGCAACGAAAGGGGTTAAAGTCAAATACGTCAATTCGCCCGAATCGGAAATTTACCACAAAAGTAACGAGTTATACGGTATATATTTTGCCAAACAGGCTATTGTAAAACAAGACCGTTGCTTTTTGGTTGAAGGCTACACGGACGTAATCTCCATGCATCAATCCGGCATAGAGAATGTGGTTGCTTCCTCGGGAACAGCCCTTACACCGGGACAAATCCGTATGATTCACCGGTTTACCAACAACATGACTGTGCTTTACGACGGCGACGCAGCAGGTATCAAGGCTTCTATCCGGGGAATTGACATGTTATTGGAGGAAGGTATGAATATCAAAGTCTGTCTTCTTCCCGATGGGGACGACCCGGACTCTTTTGCCCGCAAGCACAACTCAACGGAATTTCAGACTTTTATCTCGGAACATGAAACGGACTTTATCCGCTTCAAAACGAACTTGCTACTGGAGGATGCAGGAAAAGATCCCATCAAGCGTGCGGAACTGATTGGTAATCTGGTGCAAAGTATTTCTGTCATCCCTGAAGCAATTGTCAGAGACGTCTATATCAAAGAATGCGCGCAGCTACTTCATGTAGAAGATAAGCTGCTAGTATCAGAAGTTGCCAAAAGACGGGAAACTCAAGCAGAGAAGCGAGCTGAACAAACGGAACGGGAACGCCGGATGGCTGAAAGAACGGCTATGATGTCACAGGGCAGCACATCTCCTGAAGATGTTCCAATACCTAATGGAGATATTCCGTTACCTCCTGAAGTGGATGGCGGATATACAGATGTTCCTCCTGCTCTGCAGGAAGACAGTTATGCCTCCTTTATTCCACAGGAAGGAAAGGAAGGGCAGGAATTCTACAAATTCGAGCGACTGATATTACAGGCGGTAGTTCGTTATGGAGAGAAAATCATGTGTAACCTGACCGATGAAGAAGGAAACGAAATTCCGGTAACCGTCATAGAGTATGTGGTTAATGATTTGAAAGAGGACGAGTTAGCCTTCCATAATCCGCTGCACCGCCAAATGTTATCGGAAGCTGCTGCACACATGCACGATTCCAACTTCATTGCCGAACGTTATTTCCTGGCACATCCTGATCCGGTAATCAGTAAATTGAGTGTAGACTTGATTAATGTGCGTTATCAGCTTAGTAAATATCACTCCAAGTCCCAAAAGATTGTGACGGATGAAGAGCGGCTCTATGAAATGGTTCCGATGTTAATGATTAACTTCAAGTATGCAATCGTAACAGAGGAATTGAAGCACATGCTTTATGCCCTCCAAGATCCTGCTCTTGCCCATGATAATGAGAAATGCGACTCACTTATGCAACGCTATAATGAGTTGAGAACCGTACAAAGCATCATGGCAAAGCGGTTGGGAGATCGCGTCGTTTTACGATAAGCTTATTTGTTTAGTAAGCAGAAAACGGATTATACTCTTCCGTGTTGAATCAGATTCATAAACTCTTCACGAGTCTTTGCCTGATTGAAAGCTCCGGTAAAGTCAGAAGTAGTAGTAATAGAGTTTTGTTTTTCTACACCACGCATCTGCATACACATGTGTTTGGCTTCCACCACCACCATTACTCCCAGTGGATTCAGCGTTTCCTGAATGCACTCTTTGATTTGCAGTGTCATGCGTTCCTGCACTTGCAGACGATGAGAGAATATATCGACTACACGGGCAATCTTACTCAACCCTGTGATATAGCCATTAGGAATATAAGCCACGTGCGCCTTTCCGTAGAACGGCAACATGTGATGTTCGCAAAGAGAGAAGAAATCGATATCTTTCACAATCACCATCTGGCTATATTCTTCCTGGAATTTAGCAGAGCGAAGCACTTCGTGAGGGTCCATGTGATACCCTTTCGTCAAGCTTAACATCGCCTTAGCCACCCGTTCCGGAGTTTTCAATAACCCTTCCCTTTCGGCATCTTCACCCAACAAAGTTATAATACTACGATAATGACTCTTCAACTCCTCCAGATTCGGAGAAACAATTTCTTCTTTTTCTAACATGATACAATTATAAAGGAATATTGATCTGGTCTCTTACAATAGAAACCTCTTTAAACACACCGGTAGCTTTCAACCGACGCATCATTGCGTCCGCTTCTTCAATGCTACGGAAATCACCTACACGACAAAGCCAACGAGGCGGATTGAACGAAGTATATACCGTCAATTCAGGAAAATACTCTTTCACACGCGATGCTACATGATAAGCATCATTCTTCGCCTGACGAGTATTGTTACCGGCATACGCCTGGATTCTGAATCCGGAAGTCTTTATTACTTTCTGTTCACCTGTTGCAGGACGTTCCATACCTATCAGAGCCTCGATGCGGGGATCTTGATGGATAGTCACCTTTCCTTGCCCCGGAATGTTACGTTCCAGACTCTTGATAATACTTTGCGCTTGCGCAAAAGTAGCTGTCAAAACAAACAATAGGGTAAGTAAAACTTTCATTATTAAACAGTTGATTGTTGATAAATGATAAATGACAGTTAGAGAATGACAGTCGGAAAATGATAGTTGAAAAGATAAACGATAGTCGATAGCAGGCTATAGTACATAGCAACTATCAACTATCATTTATCAACTATCATTTAATTGAAGGCATCAATGATACCTTTGAAATCAGATACTTTCAAAGCAGCACCACCAATCAAACCACCATCAACGTCCGGGTTAGCGAACAGTTCTTTAGCGTTAGAAGGTTTGCAACTACCACCGTAAAGGATAGAAGTATTGTCTGCGATTTCTTTACCATACTTGTTAGCTACGATAGAACGGATGAAAGCATGGATTTCCTGTGCTTGTTCAGGAGAAGCAGTTTTACCTGTACCGATAGCCCAAACCGGTTCGTAAGCCAATACGATCTTAGAGAAGTCTTCAGCAGACAGAGAGAATACAGATTCCATCTGTGCAGCTACCACTTCGTTCTGCTTGTTAGCTTCGCGTTCTTCCAACACTTCACCGATACAGAAAATCGGAGTCAGACCGTTAGCCAAAGCCAATTTTACTTTTTCTTCCAGGATAGCAACTGTTTCACCGTAGTATGCACGACGTTCAGAGTGTCCCAGAATTACATATTTTGCACCTGTAGAAGCAACCATTTCAGCTGAAACTTCACCTGTATATGCACCTGAAGCTTTGTCTGCACAGTTTTCAGCACCTACACCGATCTTTGCAGCGTCTACCAACGGAGTAACAGAAGCCAGGTGGATAAACGGAGTACAGATGATTACATCACAGTTAGGCTTTTCGTTAGCCAATGCTTCGTTCAATTCTTTAGCCAAAGCGATACCCTCTTGAAGGGTTTTGTTCATTTTCCAGTTTCCTGCAACAATGTTCTTTCTCATTTTGTTTTTTATTTTAAAGGGTTAATAAATTTACGATTTCACGATTGACAATTGAACGATCGGAATTAGCGTTCGTTACAGAGGCCGCTCGTTATCATTTATTTTTTTTATTCTTGTTCTTCTATTTTCGGATTCTCCGTTTTTAATTCTTTGCTTTTCATCTCTTCCTCTTGTTGCTTCCGCTTCGCGTTTTTCCGTTCTCTGCGGCGAACGACCAAAACATCCACCCCAAGCACTAACAACAATGGAATAACAAACCATAAGAATACATATCCTACCGTATGAGTGTCACTGCTCACCTTCTGCTTTCCTAACGACAGATTTTCCAGTTTGTCCGTCAGCACATATTCATCCGGTATATCCTCATCGCTCCATTTATTCAGAATTGTTCCGTTCTTAATCAGTATCAATCCCGGATTGGAACGAACCATCGTCTTTAATGTAATATCATCCATCTGACAGAAAGGATATTCGGCTCCCGTCTTGTCCTTCCACAATTCGATCTGTTCTTCCGGTGAAGAAGTGAGGCAATAAAACTTATAGCCATGCTCCACCGAATAGTCATATATCTCATTAATCAAATCAATGTTACTATCATCCGCCTCTTCAATCCGATGGGCAACCAACAGGAAGGTGTATCCTATATCCGTCAATACATCGTCTGTTATATCCTCGCCCGTATTCAGATCAATCATAGAGAAATCGTGAATAGCCGGTTCATATCCTTTTTCCTTCAGGATTGTCCGTGTGTCGACAAATGTCCAGGTACTATCCGGATAGTTATCCAACGTAAATTCTTTCTTCTCTCCGTTCTTTTCCAGAATAAAGATGCTTTCATATACACTCGGTTTCGCTCCTTCGGGCATTGTCATTCCTTCCAGAATATTCTTTCCGATCTTGTAAGGACGAAAGTCTAAAACAGGCAGACGGTCCAGACAATAGAACGACAAAGTAAATACAAAGAACAACGTGTAGAGAGAAACTAGCCACTCCATTTTCACACTGATAAAACGAACCAGCATCCTTCTGTGACGGAAAGCCATCATTGCTGCAAACAGCAGAACTATATTCTTACCGAATGTCTCCCAGTTCGTCAACACCCATGCATCTCCAAAACAGCCACAGTCCGAAACCGGATCAAAGATGGCAAGATACAAGGTCAGTGGTGTCATGAAAATCATCAGCATCAAAGCCAACGAAGTAGCCAATGTTCTTCTGGTAGCAAAAAATAAGGAGATACCGATAAAAAACTCAACGGCTGACAAGATGATGCCTCCCAATAAAGGGAAGAATGAAGGGAACCAGGAAGCCATTCCGAATGCGGTCAGATAATCCTGGATCTTATACTGGAACCCCAGTGGATCAACTGCCTTTACAAATCCGGAAAAGATGAACGATGCCGCCAAAAGAAAGCGACACGTATTCGCCACTACCTCCTGAATGATATGTAAGTTCTTATCCTTCAAATTCTATCTTAATCAGTCCGAAAACAGAGTAATTAATCATATCCATATAATTGGCATCAATTCCCTCTGACACCAATGTGTTGCCGGCCAGGCTCTCAATCTGCTTGGTACGGTAAATCTTCATCAAGATCAAGTCTGTGTAAGAGCTGACACGCATGCTCCGCCAG
This sequence comes from Bacteroides sp. OF03-11BH, assembly GCF_003604005.1. Classification (NCBI taxonomy): domain Bacteria; kingdom Pseudomonadati; phylum Bacteroidota; class Bacteroidia; order Bacteroidales; family Bacteroidaceae; genus Bacteroides; species Bacteroides sp. OF03-11BH. The sequence goes on from NZ_QTMW01000015.1 coordinate 17,076, forward strand.
GCTTCATCATAATCATGGTTTTTGGCAAGCATCAGGTCTAATGCCTCTTTTGCATACTTATCGTATAAAGCCATCGCTTCTTCATTGCTGATGTCGGCAGACTCGGCATAACCCAGTTCCAACTGGATGAGCCCGACAATGCCATAATTGACAATCGCAATAAATTCAGCACGGATTCCCTCATCAATCAAGGTCACTCCTTTGGTTTCAATACTACGAATCCGATTGGCTTTAATAAAAATCTGGTCAGTCACCGAAGCCGGACGCAGGATACGCCATGCAGGCCCGTAATCGTGCAGCTTCTTGGAAAATAAGTCACGGCACAAAGCGATGACATGTTCAAATTGTTGCTTGGTATCTTTCATCTTCTTCCAAATAGTGCGCAAAGGTAACAATAATTAAGTAAAAACAGAAAGAGGGCACTCTAAATTATATTAAAGTGCCCTCTCCTAAAGATATTGTATTACTGTTTTATAAGCTATATTTTTTATGAACAACGCAAAACCTGTCCGATACGCAAAGTAGTGGTCGGTTTGATACGGTTCAGTTTGCAAAGCGTGCTGACTGATACGCCACGCAATTTAGCAATGCGGGACAATGTATCGCCACTCTTCACCTTATGATAACGGATAGTACCGTCAGCCACTTGGGTATCATGAGAGCCTGCACGTTTCACACCTTTTGTTTTGCGGAACGTATAAGTATCGGCAACGATATCCTGTTTTGGAAAGTCAAACATATAAATCGGATTAATTGCAATTCCCAGGAAGCGGGTTTCGAAATGAAGATGCGAACCTGTAGAACGTCCGGTGTTACCACCCAACCCGATCGGTTCACCAGCTTTTACCAACTGATTTTCTTCAACCAACTGCTTAGACAAGTGTCCATATATAGTTTCCAATCCATTATCGTGACGAATGACTACATATTTACCGTACCCTCTGCGTTCATATTTCACAATACGTACCTTACCATCAAAAGCAGAAACAATCGTATCACCGATATTAACTTTTAAATCAAGGCCATTATGCATTCTTCTCCAACGCGGGCCAAAAGGCGAAGTTATTTTTGTACTCGGAGTCGGCATACGAAAACCCGTCAGGTCAATTGTATATGTTTCCGGAATAATCGCATTTCCATAAGAATGCGCATATTGATTATTCCAATTCGGATAAAGACTTAAAGCGGGATATTCGGATTGTTCGGCACGGATTTGCTTCTGCAATGCCAAAGAATCTACTGATTTTAATTTTTTGTCTATCGGTGCCTGGCGGGCAATCAGGTCTTGTGAGAAAGAGCTCAAGCTGACCATAGCCGCAACAGCGACCAATCCTGTTTTAATAATGCAATTGAAATTCATTCCTTTTTTATCAATTCTATTTAATATTCGTCATTTGCATACAGGTAGTTAAATGTTGCCTGCTTGTAATCGAATATTTCTTCCGGTTTAAAAAATCTCTTTAATTCAATAGCCGCAGTCTCCGGAGAATCAGAAGCATGAACTATATTTTCCTGAAAGCTCATGCTGTAATCCCCACGAATGGTACCCGGGGCAGCCAGACGTCCATTAGTTGGTCCCGCCAACGTACGGACTGTTTGAATAGCATCCACACCTTCGAAACAACAAACAATGACAGGAGCTGTCATCATCGAATCTTTCACACGCTGAAAGAAGGATTTGCCGCTAAGGTGGGCATAATGTTCGCTCAACAATTCATCAGTCAGTTGCATCATCTTCATGCCAGCCAACCGTAATCCTTTACGCTCAAAGCGATGAGTAATCTCACCAACCAATCCCCGTTGAAGGGTACACGGTTTTAAAATGACCAGCGTTTTTTCAAGCATAATACTCGACTTTGCAAATGGTTAAACAATACATTTACTAAAAAAATTCTTCCAAAGATAGTGTTTTCCTACGAAATGGCAAGGAAGTTATTAACTATTTTTCAGAAGCTTAGAACGAAAAGGAAGAGGAATCAGGTCGTTAAACTCCTATAAATAGGGAGAATAGAGCCGAAATATGTTTTGCAACACATTTACGCAAATAAACTGCATGTTTAACCGTTTTTCAGCTTATGGCAGCCCAGTTAACATTCGTTTTCCGTAAGGCTTTAAGCTGTCGCCATAAGATTTCGTTCTCCGGACTTTGTGCTGCAGGGTCTTGTTCTACAATACTTTCAGCTATAGCACGAACGTATTGCAACAGTTGACCGTCGCGGACAATATCCGCGATCTTCAAATCGAAAGCGATACCGCTTTGCTGTGTACCTTCAAGATCACCGGGACCACGCAGTTTCAAATCGGCCTCCGCTATTTCAAAACCATCATTGGTGCGCACCATGATTTCCAATCGTTTCCGGGTATCCTCCGTCAACTTGTAATTCGTCACCAGAATACAATAAGACTGTTCTGCTCCACGCCCTACCCGACCGCGCAACTGATGTAACTGTGATAACCCGAAACGTTCTGCATTTTCAATAATCATAACCGAAGCATTCGGAACGTTCACTCCCACTTCAATGACGGTGGTAGCTACCATGATCTGCGCTTTCCCCGAGACAAAAAGCTGCATTTGCTCATCTTTCTCGGCTGGTTTCATTTTACCATGCACTTTACAAACCGTACACTTCGGAAACTCTTCCAGAATATGCTGATACCCTTCTTCAAGATTCTTCAAATCAATTTTTTCGCTCTCTTTAATCAGCGGATAGACAATATAAACCTGGCGTCCTTCGTCGATCTGCTTACGTACCGAACGATACATGCTTTCCCGGCGATTGTCGAATTGATGGATGGTAGTAATCGGTTTTCTTCCGGGTGGAAGTTCATCGATAACAGACACGTCCAAGTCACCGTACAAAGTCATCGCCAACGTACGGGGAATGGGAGTGGCAGTCATTACAAGTACATGCGGAGGTTGAACATTCTTACTCCAAAGACGGGCACGTTGAGCCACGCCAAAACGATGTTGTTCGTCAATCACAACGAAGCCTAAAGAAGAGAAATTGACAGTATCTTCAATAACGGCATGTGTTCCTATTAATATCTGCACATCTCCTGTCAGCAATCCGGCCAGAATCGCTTCTCTCCTTTTTCCTTTAATAGAACCTGTCAGTAGCTCAACACGAATATCCATGCCAAAAAGCAGTTCCTTAATGGTTTCGTAGTGCTGGTTTGCCAGGATTTCGGTAGGTGCCATCATACAAGCCTGATAGCCATTATCCAATGCCAGCAACATACTCATCAAGGCAACCAGTGTTTTTCCGCTTCCTACATCTCCCTGCAAAAGGCGATTCATCTGTCTGCCACTGCCGACATCGTTCCGTATCTCTTTCAACACCCGTTTCTGCGCACCCGTCAGTTGGAAAGGAAGATTCTTTGCATAAAATGTATTGAACACATCTCCCACTTTTTCAAAGATGTATCCACGATACCTTTTCTGCCTGTCTTTGGCATATCGGAGAATGTTTAACTGAACATAAAACAGTTCTTCAAATTTAAGACGGTATTGTGCCCGACGGAGGACGTCAGGATTGGTTGGGAAGTGGATATTCCGGAGCGCTTCCGTCAAAGGCATCAAATGATGCTCCGTCAGCAACTTGGGAGAAAGTGTTTCAGGTAGAGGCTCCTGTATCTGCTGAATCACCGTTGCCATCATCTTCTCAATCGCGTGAGAGTTGAGGAAACTGCGTTTCATCTTCTCCGTCGTACTATAATAAGGTTGCAGCCCCACCGAGGAAAGTTTCAAATCATCCGGTTTGTCTACATCAGGATGCGCCACATTGATACGTCCGTTGAAAACAGTAGGTTTGCCGAAAATAATATATTCCTCGTGAAGTTTATACTTTCCCAAGATGTACTTTATACCTTGAAACCACACCAAATCCACGACTCCTGTACCATCCGAAAAATGCGCTGTCAAACGGCGCTGCCGTCCTTCACCAATGGTCTCGAAACCGAGGATTTCTCCTTTCAACTGGATATACGGCATATTGCCATCTATTTCATGAATGTAATAGATGCGGCTCCGGTCAATATATTTATAAGGGAAATAATAAATTAAATCGTGCAAGGAATAGATTTCCAACTCCTTATTTAATACAGCGGCTTTTTGAGGGCCTACACCGGAGATAAATTTTATGTCGCGTGTGGCTAAATCGAACATTTATAAAAGAGCACTCCCTACTTTTAAATCGAAAGGAGTTGTTATTTTTATATTTTCACGGTTGCCTTCTGCCAGATAAACGGGCATTCCCATCGCTTCCACAACGGAAGCATCATCTGTAAAGAAGGGGGTAAATTCCTGGGCATAGGCTTGTTGCAGCAACTCTACATCAAACACTTGCGGCGTTTGCACCAGTTTATAATCAATCCGGCTGACTGTTTCACTTCCGGCATCTGTCAAATGGCGAAGCGTCTCTACTACATCCACCACAGGAATCACTGCTTTTTGCACCTCTGCCAACTCATAACAACGGCGAATCACTTCTACTGATACAAACGGGCGTACTCCATCATGCACTCCCACCAATCCCGGCTCTTGCACCAGTGCCAGCCCGTTCTTTACGGAATGGAAACGTGTTTCACCTCCTTCTGCAAGGACATGTTTTACCGTAAAATGATGTTCATCGCAAAGTTGCTTCCAGAAACTTTGTTGCTCCTGCGGAAGCACCAATATGATTTGAAGTGCCTCGTCATATCTCCTGAAGACTTCCAGGGTATGCATCAACACAGGTTTATCACCCATGGGAAGGAATTGTTTGGGAAGATCACTTCCCATTCGCAAGCCCTTTCCACCGGCGACAATGATTACATATTTCTTCATGGACGGTTTAGCGTTTAACGCACATCGCTTCTACCAGTTCGTCTACTTTTTCTTTACCTACCAACAGGTCAACGATTGTCAAGGCAAATTCCATAGCAGCACCTGGTCCCATACCCGTAATGATGTTTCCATCACGTACGACATGTGCATTTACACATTCGGCACCATCCAGATATTGTTCGAAACTCGGATAACAGGTAGCCTTCTTTCCTTTCAGCAGTCCCAGTTTACCCAACACCATCGGAGCAGCACAAATGGCAGCAATAGGTTTACCTTTTGCAGCAAAATCAAGGATCAATTTGCGCAATCCTTCGTGCTTGTCAAGTGTAGCAGCTCCCGGCATTCCTCCCGGCAACAACAAAAGTTCAGCATCAAAGAAATCACAATTCTCGAAATTAATATCGCAAAGAACGGATACATCATGTGCTCCTACTACAATTTCATCCGGTGTAACGGATACGATTTCTACATTCAGTCCGGCACGTCTCAACGTGTCAATAGCAGTAAAGGCTTCAATTTCTTCAAAACCATCTGCAAAAAAAGCGTATACAGTTCCCATAATGCTTAATATATTTGGTTAATGATACTATCTCAAGTTAAAATAATAGGTGATTGTCCCTGTCTGGTTATTCACTCCATCGATCGTATTAAAACGGGCTTTCTTAGCTGCATCCTCCGCCGCCTTACGCAAAGCGGAATTTACAGTGTTCGTTTGAGGGCTAATGCTGGTCGATATCACTTGCCCTGCAGGATTCACGGTGATATTCACCACTACACGTCCTTCTTCCTGCACATTATATACAGGCTTCGGCAAACTGCCCGTACCTAAAGAACGTCCGCCAAGGTCAAATGTTCCATAACCTCCGGTTCCGGTCTTCGCTCCGGTAGAAGAGTTACCCTCCTTGCTACCTTCGGTTCCCGTGCCACTAGCCGCTGTTCCTTTATTTCCTGTCATTTGCGCTCCTTTTCCAAACGCACCGGACACCCTCTTTCTGGCAGCTTCTTCGGCAGCCTTACGTTCACGTTCCGCTTTTTCTTCTGCCAGTCGTTTCGCTTCTGCAGCTTTTTCCGCTTCCGTTTTTTCCGGCTTCTTCACCGGTTCTTTCGGCTTGACCATCTCTTTAGGTTTCACCGTCTCTTTTTTCGGTTCTTCCGTCTTAGGCTTCAAAGTGACCGTTTCCTCTTCAGTCTGTGTCAGTAAATCCTGTTCAGAAGGGAGTTGCGGTTCTGTTTCCGCAGGCGGTGCTGCCGCATCTTCATCCATAATATCCACGTCTACCAGAGAGGGATCATCGAAACCACTTGCTGCGTCTACATTTCCCATCATCACAGGCACTCCGCCTGCATCTTCATCCGGTTGGGGGACAGTAAAGCTCACCAGAATCAAAAGAGCAATCACTGCCACATGCACCAACAGTGCACCGAGCGCTCCTATGTATTCACCCTTTTTTCTTCTGTCCATTGTTTCTTATTTATTTTCAGGCGGGCGGGTAGCCAGCACCATCTTAAAATGATTCTCGTTTGCAATGTTCAATACCCTTACAATCTCACGATAAGGTACCGATTCATCTGCATACAATGCCACATACATTTCCGGTTCCTTCTCTGCACAACTCTGCAAAAATGAAGTCAGATCGTTCAGCGCCACCGGCTGCTCTTTTTCATTGCCGAAAGCGGCATAGAAATTCAAGTCCTTATCGATAACCACTCTTGTCAGCGGCTTGGCCGAAGTCTGCTGCTTGCCTTGAGGCAGCAATACCTTTATGGCATTGGGCGACACCACCGTAGAGGTTATCATAAAGAATATCAGCAACAGGAAGATGACGTCCGTCATGGAGGCCATGCTGAAATTGGGCGATACTCTATTTCTTCTTTTTAATCCCATCTGCCAATTATTTTGCAGGCTCGTTCAACAGGTCCATGAACTCCATTGTACGAGATTCCATTTTATTTACCACACGGTCTACCAGCATCACCAGATAATTATAGGCAAACATAGCGATGATACCGACAATCAGACCACCGACCGTTGTAATCATAGCTTCATAGATACCTCCCGAAAGCAAAGTGATATCAATGTTTCCACTTCCGGCATTCGCCATTTCGTAGAATGCGCGTACCATACCGGTCACCGTACCGAGAAATCCGAGCATTGGAGCACCTCCGGAAATAGTTGCCATCACAGTTAGTCCTTTTTCCAACTTTGCAACTTCAATGTTACCCACATTCTCAATAGCTACCTGCACATCGTTAATAGGACGTCCCAGACGGCTGATTCCTTTTTCTATCATACGTGCCGAAGGGGTATTCATCGTACGGCAATAGTTAATAGCCGCTTTGATCTCTCCACTATGAATATAGTCTTTAATCCGTTCCATAAACATGGGGTCCTCTTTTCCTGCTTTGCGAATCATGTAGTTACGTTCAAACAGGATATAGAAACAGATAACCGACAGTACGCCCAATACAATCATAATCCATCCACCCTTGACAGCCATATCAAGCATGTTCATTTCCGGAGCGTTTACCTCCGTCAGCACGGGGTTGGCAGTAGCCAGTGAGTCGGCCATATTCATAGCCCCTTGGGCTAACAAGATCATTGCATTCATGAGCGTAAACAGTTTTTATATTCCTGAATGGTACGTTCGAGTCCCAGATACAGTGCATCGCTAATCAACGCATGTCCGATAGACACTTCATCCACCCAAGGAATGTTTTTATAGAAATAATTTAAATTCACCAGACTTAAATCATGACCGGCGTTCAATCCGATACCCAGTTTACGGGCAGTCTTTGCAGCTTCGATAAAAGGAGCGATAGCTGCTTCCGGATTCTTCGGATAGTCCGTCGCATAAGGTTCAGTATACAGTTCGACGCGATCCGCCCCTGCTTTTGCCGCATATTCCACCATTTCAGGATCGGCTGCCACAAAAACGGAAGTACGAATGCCGGCACTGTTAAACTGATCGAGAACTTCCGTCAGGAATTCCTGATTTGCTTTCGTATCCCAACCTGAATTGGAGGTGATCTGTGAAGGATCATCGGGTACAAAAGTAACCTGATGAGGTTTTACTTTCAACACCAAGTCAATAAATTCCGGAGACGGATAACCTTCAATATTAAATTCAGTCCGCAACAGAGGACGCAAATCATATACATCAGAACGACGAATGTGACGCTCGTCAGGACGGGGATGAACGGTGATACCATCAGCCCCAAAAGATTCACAATCAAGCGCTACCTTTACTACATCGGGCACATTTCCCCCGCGAGCATTTCTTAGCGTAGCAATCTTGTTTATGTTTACACTTAATTTAGTCATAGTTCTACGTTATATTTGCCGCAAAAATACAAATATTATTATTAGTTGCCTAATAATACGAAACGCATTATGGGTTCTTTTTTGGTTATTTAAAGTAGAAATCCAAGAAAAAATGCCAAATTTGCATCCTGAACTAATGATATTGCTTATGAAATTCGCCATTTTCGGAAATACTTATCAGGCTAAAAAGTCCTCTCATGCTGTCACCTTGTTTAAACTTTTAAAGAAACAGGGAGCAGAGATTGGTATGTGCAGGGAATTTTATCAATTCCTAGTTTCTGAAAATATGGATATTGAAGCAGATCAATTATTTGATGGTGATGATTTTACTGCCGATATGGTAATCAGCATCGGAGGCGACGGAACGTTTCTGAAAGCTGCCCGCCGCGTAGGAAGAAAAGGGATTCCTATTTTGGGAATTAACACAGGACGTTTAGGATTTCTGGCAGATATTTCGCCGGAGGAAATGGAGGAAACATTTGATGAAATCCAAAACGGCAGATATAGTGTGGAAGAACGGAGCGTACTTCAGTTGATCTGCAACGACAAACATCTCCAAGATTCTCCTTATGCCCTCAACGAAATAGCTATTCTCAAACGGGACAGCTCCTCTATGATTAGTATCCGGACAGCTATTAATGGCGCGTATCTGAATACTTATCAAGCTGACGGGTTAGTAATTGCCACTCCAACAGGTTCCACAGCCTACTCTTTGAGTGTAGGAGGCCCGATCATCGTTCCTCATTCCAACACTATTGCCATCACTCCGGTGGCTCCACATAGTCTCAACGTCCGCCCTATCGTTATTCGGGATGACTGGGAGATTACATTAGATGTAGAAAGCAGAAGTCACAACTTCCTCGTCGCCATTGACGGGAGGAGCGAAACTTGCAAAGAAACGACTCAACTAACCATTCGCCGGGCAGATTACAGCGTAAAGGTAGTGAAACGTTTTAATCACATTTTTTTCGATACACTCCGCAGCAAGATGATGTGGGGAGCTGACGGAAGACGGTAAGCAGTTCACATTATGCAACCGTTATTCCTCATCACCCGATTCAACTATACGGTACTTAAAAATAGAACTTCTAAAAAAAGGGACATTCAAACTGGTGAGAATGCAACAATTTTGGGTATAGATTCCAACTAAAGACAAAAAGGGCTGGGATTTACGATCTTCAGAAATCAGATTAACATTATTTTCCCCTATATTTACTCAATAAGATTAAAATATACTGATTACACTTGCAAATCATTCTTTTATAGACAACAGTCATTCATTTTATCAGTTTCTCCTTACCTTTATTTACATACAAACTAGAGAAAAAAATAGCTTCTAATCATTCCTATATGAGTTCCTCACCGAGAAATGAGATGTCCCTCACCGAGGAAGGATAAGTTCCTCGGTGAGGGACATCTCGTTGGCTTTAATCCAACGAAGGCTTCCATGATTAAAAAGCCGCATATTGTCTGCAAATTCATGCTACGCTCGCCCTATTTTCTGTATATTATTGCAATTATTTATGCAGTTCTTTCCCCAGTTCATCCATAAAAGAACAACTGTTGCCCGAAGAAATATTAAAAACAGACCATCGGGTTAGCTAATATAGAAGAAAATAGAATATCGGTAGAGAAAAAGAATACCCCGATATTAATCTAACATAAAGGTCTGCGAACCAATCAGATTACCACCTTCGAAGATATCAACACGGTAGTTTCCGGCATACAAGAATTCTTCTACATCCCAAAACACATTGATATTCTGTTCTTCTCCGTTATATTCAATATACTTCTTAATTGAATAAACCAATGTACGGTTTTCATAAGGGAAAGTATTGGATGCACTCTTGGTCAGTACATCATTATCGGGTTTGGTTATACGTACATAGATGGTACGTTCACCGTTTTCGGCGGTTATATTCTTCACGACCGTGAAACTGATGGCTAACTTCACCACGTCTTTCACTTTCTTCGCCACTTTACCACGTTTATTGCGTGGTTCGATACGAATATTAGTTGCATCGAGTTGTGCGGCTAGCGTCACCTTCTTATTCAGATTCTTCTTTTCTTCAGAAAGGTTATCGATCTGTCGTGAAGCCTGATTATACTTTTGAGTCACTTCAGCTATGACCTGTTTCTGCTGTGCAGTCAGTTTATTCAGAGAGTCGATCTGATTAATATATCCAATCATTACCTTACGCAAAGTAGCCAACTCATTCTTTAAACGACGAATCTCTGTAGCATTCGTGCTCTTCACTGTACGAAGTTCTTCCAAGAGACGTTGAGTTTTCAATTGTTCCTGTTCCAGTAATTGAGATAAAGAGTCATTAGAAATCGTCATCTTTAACTCATCATATTGTTGTGCAAAACGGGTATATTCGTTTTCCAGATCTTCCTTATCTAATTGGAATTCCTGCACTAACTCCCGGTTAGCTTGTTTTTCGGTAAACAATAAATAAGTAATACCAATAATAGCTATCACCAAGATAGCCACGGCCGCAATAAGAAGGCTTTTTTTACTCATAGTTTCAGTTGTGAATTGATAACGTGCGCAAAAGTAATCATTTCGCAACAGAAGTCAAGTATAAAAAGTGAGAGTTTTTGAAAAACTCCCGACTAATCTATGCAATTTTAATTTATTAACCAGTCAACCAGGCCGAGCCGACAGACGCAAAGTACCCCGACTGATTCTCCTTTATGATCCTAAGCGGCCACTGGCATTACCTGATCGGAGCAGCCTTATTTGCGACTTTTACCTCGTTTGCGTACTGGTTTTGAAGCAAATGACACTTTAGCAAACCAGTATTGAAATTATTTTTTAGTGAAGCGGTAGCCCGAGAAATAATATAGAATTTACCTAACGTACAAACGTACGTTATCTACCGTGTGAATGTCCGTTACCCACCGGGCGAGCATCAACAACCTACCAGACAAAAGTCGGTTATCTGCCGGACGAACAGTTCATGAGGGACACGGGAACAGAAACGGCACCGACGAAGTGGTCCGAACCGACAACGGCAGCATCCAAAGCCATCTTCTCTGCCCAGTATTATTGCTGTTGTTTATAACAGAAATAATACTTTTACTTACTCTTCTCTTCTCTACTCTTCTCTACTCTACTGGTTTTCATTGGGTTTTTCCCCTTTACTGGCGGGCGTTTCAGCGCTTCGTACAGCCCTCTCCGAACACCCTCGTTTTTGTATCGTTTTCGTTGTTTATTCTCCACTTCTCTTCCACGCTTGCCAACGGCTTGTTCGACTACTTTTTTTTCATGATAGCTATCCATTCCGGAGAACTTCGACCTTTAACTAAAATTATTACGGAAAAATTTCTTTAATCAGGATTATCGTTGTAATTTTGTCGCGCTAAAAGATAAAACAAATTATCAACTTTTTAAATATATAGTATTATGTCAAAAGTAACCGTAGTAGGCGCAGGTAACGTAGGTGCTACATGTGCAAATGTACTTGCTTTTAATGAAGTAGCAGACGAAGTAGTAATGCTGGACGTTAAAGAAGGCGTTTCAGAAGGTAAAGCAATGGATATGATGCAGACAGCTCAATTGTTGGGTTTCGACACTACATTGGTAGGCTGCACGAACGACTATGCTCAAACTGCTAACTCTGACGTTGTTGTGATTACTTCAGGTATTCCTCGTAAACCGGGTATGACTCGTGAAGAACTGATCGGTGTGAACGCTGGTATCGTTAAATCGGTAGCAGAAAACCTGTTGAAATATTCTCCTAACGCTATCATCGTTGTTATCTCCAACCCGATGGATACAATGACTTATTTGGCATTGAAAGCTCTGGGCTTGCCGAAAAACCGTGTAATCGGTATGGGTGGTGCTTTGGATAGCTCTCGTTTCAAATATTTCTTGTCTCAAGCTATCGGTTGCAACGCTAACGAAGTAGAAGGTATGGTTATCGGTGGTCACGGTGATACTACGATGATTCCTTTGACTCGTTTCGCTACTTACAAAGGTATGCCTGTAGCTAATTTCATCTCTGCAGAAAAACTGGAAGAAGTTGCTGCTGCTACTATGGTAGGTGGTGCTACGCTGACTAAATTGCTGGGTACTTCTGCATGGTATGCACCGGGTGCAGCAGGAGCATTCGTAGTTGAATCTATCCTTCACGACCAAAAGAAGATGGTTCCTTGTTCTGTATTATTGGAAGGTGAATATGGTGAATCAGATCTTTGCATCGGCGTTCCTGTAATCCTCGGCAAGAACGGTATCGAAAAGATCGTTGAACTGAATTTGAACGAAGATGAAAAAGCTAAGTTCGCAGCTAGCGCAAAAGCTGTTCACGGAACGAACGCTGCTTTGAAAGAAGTAGGTGCTCTGTAATTAATCCCCTTACTTTATATATCAAGAAAGGCTGTTCTTCACTACGAGGAACAGCCTTCTTTCTTTTCTACAGAATCCTACCCCACTATATTTCTAAAAAAAGCTAATTCGTTTTGAGTTCTCACAGAAAGCACATACATTTGCATCGTTGTTTATGCAATTATTGTTTAAGTAAACAAGTACAAAAAAACAGACTACTTTAATAAACAAATTGCATAAGAACAGGGTTATTTAAAATAGAAGTACCACCTTATTAATATGCAAGATGCGATGAAAAAAGTTTTTCTTCTGACATTTCTGTTAAGTTTCACTTTTACAGTAAAAGCGCAGAGCTTTCTAAGTCTGGATAGTTGCCGCGCATTAGCTCTTGCCAACAACAAAGATTTGTTGATAAGCAATGAAAAAATAAGTGCGGCTCATTATCAACGAAAAGCTGCATTTACAAATTATTTGCCTAATTTCTCGGCAACGGGAGCTTACATGAGGAACCAGAAAGAGTTTTCATTATTAAACAATGACCAGAAAGCCGCGCTTTCAGGGTTAGGAACGAATCTGGCTGGCCCCATCCAACAAGCTGCAACCGAGATTGCAACAGCACATCCTGACTTGGCACCACTTATTTCTTCCTTAAGTGGAAAATTAGGAGCGGTGCTGCCCGCCCTCGATCAAGCGGGAAACTCTTTAGTGGATGCACTCCGTACAGACACCCGAAATGTCTATGCAGGTGCCATTACATTGACACAACCTTTATACATGGGCGGGAAAATCCGGGCGTACAACAAAATAACAAAGTATGCCGAAGAGTTGGCTCAAGAACAACATCACGGCGGTATGCAGGAAGTAATCATGAGTACGGACCAAGCCTATTGGCAAGTCATTTCACTGGTTAATAAGAAGAAGTTGGCGGAAGGTTATCTAAAGCTTCTGCAACAGCTGGACAGCGATGTAGAGAAAATGATTAATGAAGGAGTAGCCACCAAAGCGGATGGTTTGTCTGTACGCGTCAAGGTAAATGAAGCCGAAATGACACTGACTAAAGTGGAAGACGGATTGAGTCTTGCGCGAATGTTGCTGTGTCAACTATGTGGTATTGATCTTAGTTCTCCCATCACACTGGCAGACGAAAATATGGAAGACATTCCACTACTGACAACGGACCCTCATTTCGATCTATCCACCGCTTATGAGAATCGTCCGGAGATACGTAGCCTCGAATTGGCAACGCAGATTTATAAACAGAAAGTAAATGTAACCCGTGCGGAGCATCTTCCATCCATCGCATTGATGGGGAATTATATGGTAACCAATCCCTCTGTTTTCAACAGCTTTGAAAACAAGTTCAAAGGTATGTGGAATGTGGGAGTTATGGTACAGATACCTATATGGCACTGGGGAGAAGGTATTTATAAAACCAGAGCGGCAAAAGCCGAAGCTCGTATTGCACAGTACCAACTTCAGGATGCTCGTGAAAAAATAGAGTTGCAGGTCAATCAGGCTGCATTCAAGGTAAAAGAAGCTGGTAAGAAACTGGTAATGTCTTCTAAAAACATGGAAAAAGCGGAAGAAAATCTACGCTATGCAACACTTGGTTTTAAAGAAGGAGTGATTGCCACCAGCAATGTTCTTGAAGCACAAACAGCATGGTTGTCTGCTCATTCAGAAAAGATTGACGCGCAAATAGATGTGAAGCTGACGGAAATCTATCTGAAGAAGTCTTTGGGAACGCTGAAATAAATAAGATTCGGAAAAATAAAGTTAAGAACCCAATCAGAAACAACCCAATCTCTAACCAACTCACAATCTATAAATCACAATCCATAAATCATAATTCATAAATCATATGGCACCTATAAAATCACAAAACAGCAATATGCTTCTTGCATTCCTTACTCTGTTGGGAGTTATTGCAATCGTTGCAGTCGTTGGTTTCTTCATGCTCCGCAAAGGTCCTGAAATTATACAGGGACAGGCTGAAGTTACCGAATATCGCGTTTCAAGTAAAGTTCCGGGACGTATACTGGAATTTCGCGTGAAAGAAGGCCAAAGTGTCAATGCCGGGGATACGCTGGCCATTTTGGAAGCTCCTGACGTGGTAGCAAAAATGGAACAGGCACGGGCTGCTGAAGCTGCCGCACAGGCACAAAACGCAAAAGCAATCAAAGGCGCGCGTGAGGAACAAATCCAGGCGGCTTATGAAATGTGGCAAAAAGCCCAGGCAGGCGTTACCATTGCCGAGAAATCATATCAACGCATCAAGAATCTCTACGAACAGGGAGTGATGCCTGCACAGAAACTGGATGAAGTGACTGCGCAACGGGACGCAAGTATTGCAACAGAGAAAGCTGCCAAAGCACAATATACCATGGCGAAGAATGGAGCGGAACGTGAAGATAAGATGGCTGCGGAAGCTTTGGTAAACCGGGCGAAAGGAGCTGTTGCCGAAGTTGAATCGTATATTAAGGAGACTTATCTCATTGCTCCGGCTGCCGGGGAAGTTTCTGAAATATTCCCGAAGGTAGGCGAATTGGTTGGTACCGGTGCTCCTATCATGAATATCGCTGAACTCAACGATATGTGGGTAACATTCAATGTACGCGAAGATTTGCTCAAGAACCTGACGATGGGGTCGGAGTTCGAAGCTATCATTCCTGCTCTGGATAATAAAAAGATCCAGCTCAAAGTATATTATCTGAAAGACTTAGGCACTTATGCTGCCTGGAAAGCAACCAAAACGACCGGACAATTTGATCTGAAAACATTCGAGGTGAAAGCTTCCCCGGTAGAGAAAGTGGAAAATCTCCGTCCGGGTATGTCTGTTATCATTGACAAGTAACCATGAAAGAGAGAGAAAAGAAATATATAGCTTTGTGGCAGGTTATGCAAAGAGAGTGCCGGCGATTGGTATCACGCCCGCTCTATCTCTTCTGTATGGTCATTGCCCCGCTGTTTTGTTATATATTCTTCACCACTTTAATGGATTCGGGGCTTCCCAAGGATCTTCCTGCGGGAGTGGTGGACATGGATGATTCGTCTACTTCCCGTAATATTGTCCGCAATCTGGATGCTTTTTCGCAGACAGGGGTTGTAGCTCATTACAGCAATGTAACAGATGCGCGTATTGCCATGCAGGAGGGAAAAATCTACGGGTTCTTCTATCTCCCCAAGGGTTTATCGGCAGAGGCACAAAGCCAACGGCAGCCAACGATCTCTTTCTATACCAATTACTCATACCTGATTGCAGGCTCTCTATTGTTCAGGGATATGAAAATGATGGGAGAACTCACCTCCGGAGCTGCAGCCCGGACGATGCTGTATGCCAAAGGTGCGACAGAGAATCAGGCTATGGCTTATCTGCAACCGATCGTAATTGATACACACCCACTAAATAATCCGTGGCTGAACTATTCGGTATACTTATGTAATACACTGATACCGGGAGTACTCATGCTATTAATATTTATGGTTACCGTTTATTCAATCGGTGTGGAAATCAAGGATCGCACTGCCCGCGAATGGCTACGAATGAGTAACAACTCCATTTACATTGCATTGGCAGGAAAACTGCTTCCCCACACAATAGTCTTTTTCATTATGGGTATATTTTATAATGTATACCTGTATGGATTTCTGCATTTTCCTTGCAACAGCGGCATATTCCCGATGATATTCGCCACACTGTGTCTCGTACTAGCATCTCAATGTTGTGGTATTGTTATGGTAGGAACTCTGCCGACTCTACGACTCGGATTAAGTTTTGCTTCCCTGTGGGGAGTCATATCGTTCTCCATTTCCGGTTTTTCATTCCCGGTCATGGCTATGCATCCTGTTCTACAGGCTTTGAGTAATCTATTCCCGTTGCGGCATTATTTCCTGATTTACGTCGATCAAGCACTCAACGGATATAGTATGGCTTACTCATGGACCAACTATATGGCACTATTAATATTTATGATGCTCCCCTTCTTTGTGGTTCATCGCCTGAAGGAAGCATTGGTTTACTATAAATATATACCCTAAATGAAAGATATAAAATTAAAAGACAAGATAGCCCAAGGCATCAATGACCTGTTTTATATCTGGAAGCGGGAGTTTCAGACAACTTTCCGCGACCAGGGGGTGCTGATATTTTTCATACTCGTCCCATTAGGTTATCCGTTGTTGTATAGTTTCATTTATGACAACGAAGTAGTGCGTGAAGTTCCTGCCGTTGTTGTAGACGATTCACATTCATCTCTTAGTCGTGAATATCTCCGTAAGGTAGATGCCACACCCGATATTCAAATCGTCTCTTACTGTGCTGATATGGAAGAAGCCAAACAAATGCTAAAGAACCGGCGTGCGTATGGTATCATTTATATCCCTTCGGATTTCAGCGACAATATTGCCAAAGGAAAACAGACACAAGTCAGTATCTATTGCGACATGAGCGGATTGTTATACTATAAATCGATGCTTCTTGCCAACACTGCCGTTTCTCTGGATATGAACAGGGATATCAAAATTGCACGTAGCGGAAACACGACCGACCGTCAGGATGAAATCACTGCTTATCCGATAGAATATGAAGAAATCTCCATCTTCAACCCCACTGCCGGGTTCGCCGCTTTCCTGATTCCTGCTGTATTGGTATTGATTATCCAACAGACATTATTGCTCGGCATCGGTCTCGCTGCAGGAACTGCTCGTGAGAACAACAGATTTAAGGATCTTGTACCTATTAATCGTCACTATAGCGGGACGTTACGAATTGTATTAGGAAAAGGATTGAGTTATTTCCTAGTTTATATATTGGTAGCTTTCTACGTACTTTATGTCGTTCCAAGATTGTTTAGCCTCAACCAAATTGGGCAACCCAGTTCATTAATATTATTCGTTGTCCCCTATCTTGCGGCTTGTATCTTCTTTGCGATGACAGCTTCTATTGCCATTCGCAATCGGGAAACGTGTATGCTGATTTTTGTATTCACATCAGTCCCCCTGTTATTTATTTCAGGAATTTCCTGGCCGGGAGCAGCTATTCCTCCGTTTTGGAAGTATGTATCCTACATCTTCCCCTCAACGTTTGGAATTAACGGCTTTGTAAAAATCAACAATATGGGAGCCACTCTTAGTGAAGTAGCTTTTGAATATAAGGCTTTGTGGTTGCAAGCCGGCATTTATTTCCTGACCACCTGTTGGGTATACCGCTGGCAAATACTGATGAGTCGCAAACATGCAATAGAGAGATACAAAGAATTAAAAGAGAAAGCAAACTTATCCAAGCAGATAAGTGATTAATGAGTAAGAATTACAAGAGAGAGAATTAACGGTGTATCCTTTCAATGGGATATGCCGTTTTTCTTTTTATTAATAAGGATATAAAAAAATCCCCCGTTCCAAGAGAGTATAGAACGAGGGATTTTAGAGATATTATAAAGAGAGTATAATAAGTTTAGAACTTGTAACCTACGCCAATAGAGAAGTTCATGTTCTTCGGTGCACCGTCACCATCAGCCAATTTAGCCAAACCAAATTCTCCTGATAAGTCAATAAAGAATTTATTAATTTCATAAGCAACGCCTACACCGAGACCTGCATCAAATCTTTTTGCTCCAAATTGATCATCACCGTCACCAAAGAAATCAATTTTTTCATCACCAATTTTACACTTACCAGCAATACCAAATGCAAAATAAGGACCAGCTTTCACTACAATATTCTGGTTATCAGCAATTGCAAATCTTGCAGCAGCCAATACCGGAATCTCCAAATACATTGGATTCATTTTCACTTCATCCTGTTTAGCACCTTTTTGAGTGAACATCAACGAAGGTTGAATAGACCACATATCAGAGAACTGATATTCCATGCCAACGCCTACATTGAATCCAATCCTCATGTCAGTATCCATATCCCCAGTAAAGTTACTCATGTTCATACCAACTTTGGCATTCCAAGAAATCTGAGAATAAGAAACGATAGAAACAAGTGCAAATAGCACAAAAATCAAACCTTTTTTCATATCATTCATTTTTTAGTTTGCCTTCCTCTTCCCTTTGGTTGGCATTGTTAGTTAATAGTTCTGTTTGAAGTGTGGGGAATTATTCGCAACCGATTAAAGTATTGAAACGCACTCTTCCGTATTTAACGTATGTTTTGTAGCCGCAAATATATTTCATTTATTTTATATAAAAAAATCCGACACACTCTATTTTTTGCATAAATGTTATTAAAGTGTGACTATTTAGATAAAAATAATGCTCATCCTGTCTTTTTTTATGCTTAAATATTTTCCACGCAATAAGACTATTAAAATATTCTTGCAAGATTTATACATTTACAATTATTAACCGACTAGCTATTGCTTGCTTACGAAATATTCGTAGATTTGCGAAGTATTCGTAATTAAACAACATCTCCATGGAAAAGTTAACTATACAAGAAGAAGAAGTAATGATCTACATTTGGGAGTTACAATGCTGTTTCGTAAAAGACATTGTTGCAAAGTATACGCAACCGGCACCTCCTTATACCACAGTAGCATCTATCGTAAAAAACCTCGAGCGGAAAGGATATGTCACACCGAAACGTGTGGGTAATACCTACCAATATACTCCTGCCATTCGCGAAAATGAATATAAACGCCATTTTATGAGTGGCGTAGTTCGTAACTACTTTGAGAACTCTTACAAAGAAATGGTTTCTTTCTTTGCCAAAGACCAGAAAATTTCGACCGATGATCTCAAAGATATTATCGAACTCATTGAAAAAGGAAAAGAAAATTAATAGAAAACATTCATCACCATGACTCCGGAACTAGCTTATTTTCTAAAGATAAATGTAGCGATAGCTCTGTTCTATGCATTCTATCGGTTGTTTTTTCATAAAGACACCTTCTTCCATTGGCGTAGGATGGCTTTGCTATGTTTCTTTGCCATCTCCATGCTTTATCCTTTACTGAATATTCAGGGATGGATAAAAGCTCACGAACCGATGGTGGCAATGGCAGATCTTTATGCAACCATCATCCTTCCGGAGCAAGTAGTTACTCCTTTACAAGAGCCTGCAATGAACTGGCAAGAGTTTATCATGCAGCTCGCGAAAGTTATCTATTGGAGCGGAATGTTATTACCAGCCACACGTTTCTTTGTACAACTGGGTAGCATCATCCGGTTACACTTCCAATGCTCAAAAAGCAAGATACAAGGAGTACGCGTACATCTATTAAAGAAAAAAACCTGCCCTTTTTCTTTCTTCCACTGGATATTCATACACCCACAATCACATACGGAATCTGAAATCAGTGAAATTATTACTCATGAAGAGACCCACGCCCGTCAATACCATTCGGTAGACGTGCTTATCAGCGAGATAATGTGTATCTTTTGCTGGTTCAATCCATTTATCTGGCTGATGAAACGGGAAGTCAGAGGAAACCTCGAATACATGGCAGATCACCGTGTATTAGAGACGGGGCATGATAGTAAATCATACCAGTACCATTTGTTGGGACTGGCACATCACAAGGCTGCAGCAAATTTATCAAATAGTTTCAATGTTTTACCACTCAAAAATCGTATTAAAATGATGAATAAACGAAGAACGAAAGAAATAGGAAGGACAAAATATCTGATGTTTCTTCCCTTGGCTGCTATCTTAATGATTGTCAGTAACATCGAAATGGTAGCACGTACCACTGAAAAATTTGCCAAAGAAATGATGGGACAAGCAACAAAAGAAGTTGCCATGCAAGCTGAAACTACGGATATTCCGGAACTTCCTACAGAAGATATTCAAGGAACTACACTTCCACGGGATAAGCAAGAAAAGGAAATGGTGGAAACTCAAATCAAAAGTGTACCAGATTCCGTTGTCTTCCAGGTTGTAGAAGAAATGCCGGATTTTCCGAGAGGAGTACAGGCACTGATGGACTACTTATCGAAGAACGTCAGATATCCGGCTGAAGCACATGCAATCGGTGCACAAGGACGTGTGATTGTAAGCTTTACTGTCAAAAAGGACGGAAGCATAGCCGATACGAAAGTGGAGCGAAGTGTCAATCCGTATCTCGACAAGGAAGCCATGCGTGTAATTGCCGCCATGCCCAAATGGAAACCCGGCAAACAAAGGGGGGAAGCAGTGAACGTGAAATTTACAGTTCCTGTTGCTTTCCGGCTATCCGGTCCTGAACTTCCCAAAGCAGAAGAAGTAAAGCAGTCCGACATGGATGAAGTAGTGGTGGTGGGCTATGCTGCAAAAGATGATCCAACTCCAGAGGGAGGCAGTGTAAAAGGAGAAAATGAAGACGAAGTATTCACCATGGTAGAAGTAATGCCTAAATTTCCGGGAGGACAAGCCGGTCTGTTCCAATATCTGGCTAGAAGTATCAAATATCCCGTCATCGCTCAAAAAAGTAAGGAGCAAGGCAGAGTCATCATACAGATGGTTATTAGTAAAGACGGAAGTTTGTCGAATATCAAAGTCTTACGCAGTGTATCTCCGTCACTGGATGCAGAAGCCGTACGCGTAGTGGGTAATATGCCTAAATGGGAACCAGGAATGCAAAAAGGACAACCTGTTTCTGTCAAGTATACCATTCCTATCGTATTCAGGTTACAGTAATTTCTCTCTCCGGTGCCGCCCCCTTTCCTCATCGGTGAGGAACGGGGCGTTCATCGGTGGGAAACACCTTTCTCCCCGGAGCCGGATATATCCTTCTCCAGTACAAAAAAATCATTTCTTTTTTAGTTTTTTACAAGGATAGTTATAAAAAGATCCTTATATTTGTTCGTGTAATAAAACATTATTCACATGAAAAGATTCGTATGGATTATCGGTTTGATATTCTGCATAACCTGCACCATACAAGCCAAAGACAGAGTGATCGAGCGTCCTCCTTTTCTTGCATGGAGTTCCAATAGTATTGAGGTCGATAAAATTGTCATGAGTGATACAGTGACAACAGTGTATATAAAGGCTTTCTATCATCCTAAATATTGGATAAAAATAGCTACGGGCAGTTTCCTGAAAGACAACAATGGAATGCTTTATCCCATTCGAAGAGGAGTTGGAATCACATTAGATAAAGAGTTCTGGATGCCGGAATCAGGAGAAGCGGAATTCCAATTACAATTTCCTCCCATACCCGAAAATGTAACCAGTCTGGACTTCTCGGAAGGGGATTTTGACGGAGCATATAAGATATGGGGCATACAACTGGATAAGGACGCATTCTATAAACAGAAACTTCCCAAAGAAGCAGTCGTGCACAAAATAAATAAGAAAGCGATATTGCCGACTCCTAAGTTAGCCTATGGAACTGCCACCCTTAAAGGAAAAATACTAGACTATCAAAAAGAGATGATAAAGCAAGTGAAGATGCACATAGAAAGTCCTGCACTGAATATCCACAACGAACAGAATATCATAAAAATCAAGGAGGACGGCACTTTCCTGGCGGAAGTAAAGGTTGCATCTGTCACAAGCGTAGCATTGGAATTTCCTTTTGGTTGGATTGAATGTCTGATAGCTCCCAATGAAGAGACATCACTCATTATAAATACAAAGGAACTTTGCCGCAGACAAGCACATCTACAAAGAAAAGATAAAACGTATGGAGAGCCTGTATACTTCAATGGTTATCTGGCTAGCCTACAACAAGAATTAGCTTCAGTAGATATAGATATTGTATTAAAAAGCGTTTATTACATGGATATGTACAATGACATTGTCGGGAAAAGTGCAGATGAATATAAAGCTTATGTACTTGAGCGCCTTCCATCCGTTCGAAAAGAAATTGCGCAATCCCCATACAGCAATGCGTGCAAAGAGCTATTAAATATCCTGGTAGACCTGGATGCGACTGGCAAAATCGCCATGACAGAGAGAGAACTAAAATCTGCATATATTGCTGTTAACAAACTGAATAGAGAACAGACAGACGATTATTTTTATAATACCCACATCGATACTCCCAAAGGCTACTATGACATACTGAAGGAATTCAGTTCTATCAACACTCTTAAAGCTTTATACGGCAAATATTACGCGTCAACGATATATTTAATAAACTTTCTGCCGAATTCTTTAGATGTACTTAAAGAGACACTAAGAACGGGACAGGGACCTCTATTCGATAACATTAAATTTAATAAGCTATATCAATCCATTAAGGATTTTACCCCGTTAACAGCAGAACAGAATGTTGAATTAAAGACTTTTTCTTCCCCGGTATATGCAGAGATGCTTACTCAAGTTAACAAAGAGATAATAAAAAAGATAGAATTAAACAAAAGAAAGACAGGCTTCACTGTTAACGAGACTGGACAAGTCTCCAATGAAGATTTATTCCCATCCATTATCTCTAAATTCCGGGGACACACACTGTTAGTTGATTTTTGGGCAACATGGTGTGGCCCTTGTCGCACAGCTAATAAAGCCATCACCCCAATGAAAGAGGAATTAAAAGACAAGGATATTATCTACCTCTACATCACAGGCGAAACTTCCCCCAAAGGTACCTGGGAAAACATGATTACCGATATTCATGGTGAGCATTTCCGTGTGACAAATGAGCAATGGAGCTTTCTAATGTCCAACTTCAATATCCGAGGAGTTCCCACTTATTTTGTTGTTGATCCGGAGGGTAATATCACCTTCAAACAAACTGGATTTCCCGGAGTAGACACCATGAAAAAAGAACTCATGAAAGCTTTGAATAAATAATTCAAACGTAAAAAATAGATCAAGCAGAAATCGTTGTTGATATACGCCATAAATAAATGCAAGACTCCTGATTGATATAGAAAAAATAGTGACGGTATATGCTTAGGATAGTGACGGTATCGTTGTCATATACCGTCACTATTTATATTGGATAGCGTCACTATTTTGTAGAAGAGAATCCGCCAACAACGGATTCTATATGATCCTAATAAATAAACGAGCCTCCATAGTCTTTGAAAAGACTACAGAGGCTCGCTCTATATCCTATGGATAACTTACTGCAAAGCTATCCAACTCCAGATTCCATTTATTTATGCATTTCCACGATTTGAGTCGGAGCCATCTCTACATTCCGGCGATCTACCTGACGAACAACACTGGCAGCCAGGGATAAGAAAGCGCGTCCGGTCACGGAGTCTTCATCCAACGCAACGGGAGTACCATTATCTCCTCCTTCACAGATGCTTTGCACGATAGGAATCTGCCCCAACAAAGGAACATTCATTTCTTCAGCCAGTTTCTTGGCACCTTCTTTACCAAAGATATAGTATTTATTCTCGGGTAGTTCAGCGGGAGTAAACCAAGCCATATTCTCAACCAAACCGAGAATAGGTACATTTACCTTATCGTTGGTGAACATATTGATTCCCTTACGGGCATCTGCCAAAGCAACCGCTTGCGGAGTGCTGACAACAATCGCTCCTGTCATGGCTAATGTTTGAACAACCGTCAAATGAATGTCACTGGTTCCGGGAGGAAGGTCTATCAGGAAATAATCCAAATCTCCCCAGGCTGCATCAGCTATCAACTGTTTCAACGCATTACTTGCCATTCCGCCACGCCACAAAGTTGCCTGATCCGGATCGACAAAGAAACCGATAGACAATAATTTCACGCCATACTTCTCTACCGGAATAATCATGTCACGACCATCTATACGTTCAGCATAGGGGCGTGCATCCTCCACCTGAAACATCTTAGGCATGGAAGGACCGAAAATATCAGCATCGAGTAACCCAACCTTATAGCCTAATTTAGCCAAAGCAACTGCCAGGTTCGCAGACACCGTAGACTTACCTACTCCACCTTTACCGGAAGATATACCGACTATATTCTTCACTTGTGGAAGGAGCTTGCCAACTTCCGGACGAGCGGCTTGCTTACTCTCTGCTGTGATTGTTACCTGCACATCAGGAGAGACATACGTATGAATAGCTGTTTCCGCAGCTTTCAACATTGATTTCATAAACGGATCAGTCGGTTTCTCAAAGATCAATGAAAAGCTGACAGTCATACCATCAATACGGAGATTATCGGCAACCATCTCCGCTTCCACCAAATTCTTTCCCGTACCGGGATAACGCACCGTTGCCAATGCATCCAATATCAATTTAGGATAGAGAGTCATTTTATTTACTATTTGACGATTTACAAATTACTATTTAAAGTCACTATTCAGATGGCTGCCGGTTCACTTTAGGGTGATTGTCCCGGCAAGCTATTTGCTTGTGCTTAGACCGCTACGCTTGCTGCGGTTGTAGCTACGATAGGGATCAAGCTCTATTTCTACATCCGGCTCTTGCAGTTTACCTTCCTGCGGAAGCCGGAATTTGATATACTTTATATCTAAACCACGATCCAGCCATTGTTGTTCATAATAGGTTTTAATACCGAGAATATTATCTACCAGATCAGAATGATATAAATCTTCAGTCATAAACTCAACCGGAAGTTTGTTCGCCTCAATCATGTATTTTGTATAGGTAAACATAAAGTTGCTGTCCGTTTTCAGGTGGATAATACCATTCGGTTGCAAGAATTTGCGATACCTTTCCATAAAATAGGTAGAAGTCAGTCGCTTGGTTGCTTTCTTCATTTGCGGGTCAGAGAAGGTAAGCCATATTTCACTCACTTCGCCTTCAGCAAAAAAACGCTCGATGATTTCAATATTGGTACGCAGGAAAGCGACATTCTTCATTCCGGCCTGTAATGACTCCGTTGCTCCCGTCCACATACGGGCGCCTTTTATATCCACTGCTATAAAGTTCTTTTCGGGAAACATCTTACCCAGGCCAACAGTATACTCACCACGTCCGCAACCCAACTCGAGCACAATCGGATGATCGTTTTTAAAAAACTCCTTGTGCCATTTCCCTTTCATGTCAAAAGGCACGTTATCTACCGCCGAATAAGGATATTCGAACACGTGCGGATAACTCGCCATATCGGCAAACTTTTCTAATTTATTCTTTCCCATATCAATCCTGATTAGGTCGCAAAGGTACTGATTTTGAAGCAACCGACAAAAAGAAATGGAGCACAGATTTCTCTATGCTCCATTCTTCTATAGTACTGAATGATTCGTCTTATCAAATCTCAACATTCACTTCAACGTTTACCTCTACACTTCCACCTTGTTGGGCTTTCAAATCTTCATAGAAAGCTGCACGCGAAATAGCAACATACGGTTGCAGGAAAAGAAGTCCAATACCCAAAGTGAAAATACAAAGGATAGCCCAGCCAATGAAACTTAAATCAAGCATGAACAGCTTCATCTTGTTCCCTTCCATCATAGCCATACTTTTCTCAATAGCTGCATTGTTTTTCATTTCCGGTTCATCTTTCAAGATAAAAGATGTCATTGCATAAGAATAAGACTTAATGATACCCGGTATAACCAGCAACAGTGACCACAAAATTGTATAGACAGCCTGAAGCAACATAGTTACAAAAATACGTCCATAATCCTGGAAGCCTTCGAACAAAACACCAAAATCAATGTCTTTGCCTCTACATACGCCAAGCATTACAATAGTAAAGCCGTATGCAACCGGAAGTCCAACAAATAATGAACATAATCCGCCAATCACAGGAATAGCAGATAATCCACCGGCAATTGCTGAATAAATAAGTGCAGCAACGGCTGCCATAGGCCACTTTCCTCGAAGTGCCTCACGCGCCTGCGCACGTAGTTCTGAGTTTAGTTTTAACATAGTGAATAATATTAATTGATAAATGTGTTATTTCATAATATACAATTACTCTACAATCGTCACCCAGCCATGTGTATCCGGTTCGTCGCCATACTGGATTCCACGCAACTTATTGTACAATTTCGTACAGATAGGTCCCGGCTTGCCGTCTTTAGAAATCACATAAGATTTTCCATTTTCCAAATCATCGATACGCTGAATCGGGCTGATTACTGCGGCAGTACCACAAGCACCAGCTTCTTCAAATGTTTCCAGTTCTTCTTCCGGTATCGGACGGCGTTCCACTTTGATACCCATGTCTTCTGCCAACTGCATCAAGCTCTTATTGGTAATAGAAGGTAAGATAGAAGATGATTTCGGAGTGATATAAGTATTATCCTTAATACCGAAGAAGTTGGCAGCACCACATTCATCAATATATTTTTTTTCTTTTGCATCAAGGTAGAACTCGCAGGAATAGCCCAGATCATGTGCCTTCTTGTTAGCACGAAGACTGGCTGCATAGTTACCACCCACTTTATAAATACCTGTTCCATGAGGAGCGGCACGATCAAACTCACGAATGATAACGTACGGATTGGTAGAGAAACCACCTTTGAAATACGGACCTACCGGAGTTACGAACACTACAAACATATACTCTTCAGCAGGATGTACACCTACCTGGGCACTTGTTCCGATCAACAGCGGACGGATGTAAAGAGAAGCACCTGTTTCATAAGGAGGGATAAAACGTTCATTCAGTTTTACGACTTTCAAGATTGCTTCTTTAAACCGTTCTGTCGGAAGTTCTGCCATCAGGATTCCCTGGCAAGTAGATTGCAGACGGGCAGCGTTTTCTTCCAAACGGAAAATACGTACTTTACCATCTTTTCCACGGAATGCTTTCAGTCCTTCAAAGGCTTCCTGACCATAGTGTAAACAGGTTGCCGCCATGTGCAAATTGAGGTGTTCATCACTACTGACCTCTAATTCTCCCCATGCACCATTACGGAAGTTGATTCTCACATTGTAATCTGTCTTCATGTATCCGAACGACAGATTCGCCCAGTCTATTTCTTTCATATTGTTATGTATTAGTTTATTTTCCATTGCATTGAAACGCAAAAATAACTTTTATTCTTCAGATTGCCTCTTTTCTTGCAATAATTTTTCGACTTCCCGGTCGGCTTTTGTTAGTTTATCCTTGCAAAAGGCTATAATTTCATTGGCTTCTTTTATTTTCTCACTCAAAATGTCGATATCCAGTTCGTTATTATCTATCTGGCGAACGATCTTTTCAAGACGTTCCATTGCTTGGGAATATGTTTCTTTTTTTGCTGCCACGATGATTGATATTTAATGGTTAATAATGAATGTTTTTACAAATACACGTTTGACGGATAGCTACTTTTCTACTACCGATCGAACTTCTCCTTTCGATAGCCGGGTTATCAAATGCTCTCCCGGTTTCAGTAAAGAAGCATCCGTCACCGCTTTCCCATCCTTTATTGTAATACTATATCCCCGACTCAAAAGTTTATCCGGAGAAGCGTCCGCTATTCGTTGTTGCAAAAGTTCCAACCGGTGAGATTGACGGGCCACCAATGCTTTCGTCACCTGTGACAAATCTTTCTTTGCTGCCAGCAAAGAAAAACGGGCGTCCGCAAGTTTGCGATGAACAAGATTGGGAATACGGGTTTGAAGGGTTTCCAACCTCCGTCGTTCCAGATCAAGAAGCATATAAGCTCCCTGTTGAATCCGCATAGATAATTCTTCCAGATGCTCCGCGACTTCCGCCACCTGATGAATCAGGAGTTCGGCAGCAGCCGTAGGAGTTTTCACCCGGGTATGAGCCACGGAATCAAGCACTGTATCATCGCGTTCATGCCCAATACCGGTAATAATAGGTAATGGAAATTGCGCACATGCAGCTGCCAATAGATAAGTATCAAAGCCGGACAAATCGGAAGTAGCTCCACCGCCACGAATGATGACTACTACGTCAAATTCATTGATGCGGGCATTAATACGATCCAAAGCTGCCAACACAGATTCCTCCACCTGATTTCCCTGCATTAAAGCCGGAAAAAGCTCCGTATAAAAAAAGAACCCGCCCGAATTGTGCTGCAACTGATGACAGAAATCCCCATATCCGGCCGCAGTAGCCGAAGAAACGACAGCAATACGCTGGGGAAGAACCGGTATTTCAAGCTCTTTATTCAGCGTCAACACTCCCTCCTCTTCCAACTGCAATAATATTTCCCGACGGCGACGAGCCATATCTCCCAACGTATAAGCAGGATCAATATCAAGTACCGTCAGACTATAACCGTATAGCTCATGAAACTGAACTGTTACTTTCACCAACACCTTAATGCCGGAAGTAAATAGTTGCCCTGTGGTTTCCTCAAAATAAGGTTTCAACAAGCGGTAGATATTATTCCAAATCATACCGCGTGCCTTGGCTACGAGATTGTTGCTGCGAGGATCTTTCTGCACGAATTCCAGATAACAATGCCCTGTCGTATTGGAACGGACATCGCTCAACTCTGCCTGTATCCAATATTCATCGGGCAGGCATTGCTCCAGACTACGGCGCACGAGTGCATTCAGTTCTAAAAGAGAAAGCCTCTCCCTACCCTCTTCCAAAGAGGGTAAGTCAGATTGCTTCAACTTGTTTATAACGTTTATCATACAACAGTCACCTTATTTCTTTTCCTTGGAAGAAAAGTTTAGATAAGCCTTCCACAAATCGGGAATACCATATCCATATATGTTATCCGGGAAATCGGCTCTATCCCCCGATTGACGTACCAAATCAATAATCTGCTTCGCTGTCAGCTTCGGACAAGCCTGCCACAGACAAGCTATCATACCGCACATAATCGGAGAAGAGAAAGAAGTTCCGTTGGCACGGCGAAGATTACCATCCGTTCCCATCACATCCGAATTCAGACCGACAGCCACTACATCCGGTTTCACACGTCCGTCAGCCGTATTTCCAACAGAAGAAAACGGCGCCAGTTCTCCCCTTTTATTTACAGCTCCTACCGTTATTATATTCTCTGCGTCTCCCGGAGGAGTAATCTTCTTCCACGAACCTGCACCCGAATTTCCAGCGCTACAAACAACGACCATTCCTTTATCGGCTGCCTTCGCAGCTTCACGAGACATCAACGCATAATGACCATTCAAGTCACGATATCTATAATTCTTCGCAGGATCATCAAATGAGTAATATCCAAGCGATGTATTCACCAAATCCACTCCTACACTATCGGCAAACTCAATGGCTGCCGCCCAGTAATCCTGTTCTACCAGATTCTCCGAATATTCGTCCTCGCTACGCAACAACCAATAAGAAGCTTCAGGAGCTGTGCCAATCATCACATGCGGCTGATTCATGGCCATACAGGACAATACAGACATTCCATGACTGCTTTCCGCATAAATATCTGCCTCCGGATTCACAAAGTCACGCACCCCGAGAATATGAATATTTTTCATGGCGTCAATCTTATCTACATTATGGAATCCGGCATCAATCACGGCAATGGTCATTCCCTGTCCCTTAAAGCCCGCATCATGCAGAAGATCAACACGACTCATTGCCGCCTGTGTTATTGCAGGACCGTAAAGGCTATCGGTACGTACCGGTTTATTTATTAGCGAATCTCTTTGAAAGGCTCTTTGTGTGATACCTTTCCACACTCTTTCCGTGGAATGTACAAAAGGTAACTTTGCTATTTCGTCAATCAGAGTACTATCATTACAAGAAACAGTAACAAAATTATCCCATTTCCCCGTCACAAGTACATGAACCCCCGTCTTCCGTATAGCATCTACATATTTCTTGCAGACCGGCAAATCAGTGGAATCAATGGGTAATCCTTGTTTCTTTCTCCGTTCTATAGATTTCTTAGACAAATACTTTTCCGGTTTCTGCAAAGAATAGTCCGTAGCCGCTTTGTCTTTCAGACTAATCCGGTATTTTAAGGTATCTCCCGGAGTAAACTGGGCAAACACACCCAAATACATATTTAAAGCGAGAATCAATACTATAAACTTCTTCATAAGTTATCTTTCTATTTTAATCAATCATAATTCTTCATTTTCCATAATCACCAGCCCGATTCCTCTTTGGGAAGCAATGAAAGCTCCTCCCAGCACCCGTTTTCCATCATAAAACACAGCTGATTGTCCGGGAGCAATGGCCGAAGCTATTTCAAGGAAACGTATCAACAAACGTCCGTCTTCCAATCTTTTCACCCGGCAAGGAATCGGACGACTGCGATAACGAATCCGTACCGTCAGATTCTCACATCCGAACAATTCCCGTTCATCCACCATTTTATCCTGCTCCGCCAACATGTATTCAGTTTCCAGCTGGTCGGCATTTCCAAGCATCACCGTATTTTTCTGCGGATTGATTTTCAACACATAGGCAGGCTTTCCTAAAGCGATCTCCAATCCTTTTCGTTGGCCAATCGTATAATAAGGTGCTCCTTTATGCTTCCCAAGCTTCACTCCTTCAGAGTTGACAAACCATCCCGGTCCAATTTCACTATCCAGTTCGGGGCACTGCTCACGAAGAAAATCACGGTAATCCCCCTTGATAAAGCAGACTTCCATACTTTCTCCTTCTTTCGACTTTGCTTCATATCCTTTCTCTGCAAGATACTCACGAACCTTCACCTTCGTATAATCTCCCAACGGGAAAATACAACGTTTCAGCACATCCTGCCCCAATCTCCAGAGAAAATACGACTGGTCTTTCTTATCATCGTCTCCGGCTACTATATAAATATTTCCGCTTTTCTCTTCCAATCGTGAATAATGTCCGGTAGCCACCCATGCACAATTCAACTTATCCGCCCACTCCGTCAAAACACGGAACTTAAACAACGGATTACACATCACGCACGGATTCGGTGTACGCCCCTGCTTATATTCGTCTATGAAGTTTTTTACGATGGTTTCTTTAAAAGGAATACGTTCATCTGCTACATAATGTTCGATCCCCATCCGTTCAGCCAACCCCCTGGCATCCTGTGGTTCATCTCCCCACACGCGCATGGTAACCCCTACAATCTCGTATCCTTGTTCCTGCAGCATCAAGCAAGTAGCGGTGCTGTCTATGCCACCACTCATACCTACCAATACTCTCTTATTTCGTTCTTCCATTCGAATTTTGAAAATTTACATGGATACAAATGTACGAGATTTCAAAGAGAAAAGTTGCTTTTCTGAAAGAAAATCCTTATATTTGAAATATACCAAAAGCGAGAACAATTATGGCTAACCCCAGATTACCGGGCATTTCCGAAAACGAGCAAGCCTTATTGTATGCCAAATTGAATGAGTACAACCGAGGCAGAGCCTCTTTTAAAGAGGTAGGAGTCTACCTGGTGGTGTTGCCCCGACCGGGGAAACCAAATTATTCCCTTTGGCTGTACTCTCCCCTGCTCGAAAAGCAATCCATTCTTTATATACATGACCTGTCACCAGACATCAACGAATCCCTGCGGATGGCCAGCACGATGTTTTATTATTCGAAGCGTTGCATCATCCTGGTAGATTACAATGAGAAAAGAATGCAGAGTAACGGTGACGATCTTATCTTCTTCGGAAAATACCGGGGACATTTTCTACATGAAATCCTCAAAATAGATCCCGCCTACCTAAGTTGGGTAGCATACAAATTCATTCCCAAAATACCGAAACAGGAACGTTTCGTCAAAATAGCACAAGCTTATCATTCCATACACCTGGATATAATGATAAGAAAATCGAGGGAGAAGCGTTCATCCAGCCGTTATCTGGGAGAATTAGGAGAAAAGCTGACAGACTTAAAATTAAAAGTCACCCGGGTAAGATTGGAAGACGATCCGTACAAAACAAGAGTGAACGGCACTACCCCACAGTTTTTTGTCAAGCAGGTACTGACTTTGACCGATGCCAGTGGAAATTTAGTCACCATGAGTATTCCATCAAAAAATCCCAGTGCGGTTTCATGCACTCTATCCGGGATAGAACATGAATACCGACTGGGAGATATTATCTACGTTGCATCGGCGAAAGTATCGCGCCGATACGAAAGCTATGGTTCAAAATACACGCGCCTTAGCCATGTGAAGTTCGCAAGTCTCAACGTTTAGTCCAATCGTCTTTGACAAAACTTGCCGGATAAGAGATTTTATCCACCACACCGTCTTTCTGACGAATCCAGGATGTGAATGTACGGGCACCCTCATCCAATACGATGATACGCGCACCATTCGGCAAATGGTTATATTCCGTATTTCCACCGGTAAAGCGTCCATAAGCCAGAAGTATATCTTTCCACATCACTGCATAGTCATTATCGTGGTCGTGTCCTACAAACATACCCATCACATCACCAGCTTCTTTCATCGCTGCAAACATTCCTGTATTCAATTTAGGCGCACAAGCTTCCTCCATACGAGTTCCACGAAGAATTGCATTTTCGCTACGGGCAGCTTCATTGTATTCAGGAAGAGGAATATGGAAAAAAGCAAGAGCCGGCAGAGGCTGTCCGCCGTTTTGCACTTTATAAGCCGCACTCTGTTGACGATACCAATTTATCTGGTCGAATGTAAGCCATGCATACCCCTTCACATCTTTCAAAGGAGAATAAGAGTGAGAATCCATGCAATATAGCAAAGCAGCATCCTTCTTTAGATTGGAAGACGATTTCACTGTCAACACATAATCCGGCGACAAAACTGTTCCGCGATCAGGCAATAAATTGCCGGGAACTTGACGGATGATATCATATAACTGTTCCCGTGTCATTCCCTGTTCATTGTCATGGTTACCAAAAGTGACCACAAAAGGTAGTTTACGTTTAACTACCGGTTCCAGTACCTGCAACATTCCGGAATCCGCCGGAGCAGAATAAACAACATCACCGGTAAATATCACCAAATCCGGACGTTCGTCATCAAGCACCTGATTAATACGTTCCAGAGCTATATCTGAAGCCCGATTTCCATATTTAAAATGCACATCGGTAAATTGCACAATCTTGAATTTACCATCTTTGCTAAATTTCAGTTCACTCTTCTGAGCCATACAAAAAGTCGTTACCAATAAGAAGGCAAGTGTTAAGTAAATTTTAAAAAGACGAATCATAATTATTTGTTTTAGGGGGTTAAGAAATCTTCTCTATCAGCACAGTAGCATAAGCCGATATACCTTCTTCACGACCTGTAAAACCGAGTTTCTCGGTAGTAGTCGCCTTAATGGAAATATCATCCATATCAATCCCCATAACAGTTGCCATCGTCTCCTGCATCAAAGGAATGTGCGCTTTTAACTTCGGGCGTTCGGCACAAATAGTTGCATCGATATTGCCCACTTTATATCCTTTGGTAGCAATCAACTCCACTGTTTTTTTCAGCAGTATCTTGCTATCTATATTCTTAAATTCTCCTGCCGTATCGGGGAAATGATAGCCAATATCACGCATATTCGCCGCCCCCAACAGAGCATCGCAAACAGCATGCAATAATACATCAGCATCCGAATGCCCCAGCAATCCTTTTGTGTGTTCCAAAAGAATGCCACCCAGCCATAACTCACGACCTTCGACCAACTGATGTACGTCGAAACCAAAGCCTACTCTTATCTTCATATTTTATATAACAAATGAGTACTAATGAATAAAAAAAGATCAACGAATATAGAAATCCAGCAGTTTTTCTCCCTCCAGATAACCTTGCAAACGCTGTCCGATACTAACAGGACCTACACCCATAGGAGTCCCAGTAAAGAGCAAGTCACCAATTTTCAAAGTTACAAACTGGCTTACATAAGCGATTATATCATCTATCTTGAAAAGCATATCTGCCGTACAACCGCGCTGCACTTCCTTACCGTCGATCAACAAATGAAAGTCAAGATTCTGAATATCCTTATAGTGCTCCACCGGAACAAAAGTTCCAATAGCAGCCGACGAATCAAAACCTTTGCAAAGCTCCCAGGGATTACCCTGCTCACGGAACTTTCGCTGAAGGTCACGAGCCGTAAAGTCGATCCCTACAGTCACTGCATCATAATAACGGTTAGCAAAGCGGGGAGCTATATTTTTTCCCAATCGATTGATACGAACCACCAGCTCCGTTTCATAATGTATCTCTTTAGAAAAGTCGGGAATGAAAAACGGTTTGCCATCCTTCAGAATAGCAGAATCAGGCTTCATAAAAATCACCGGCTCCGTATTTACTTGTGTATGTCCCAGTTCTTTGTTATGCTGGGCGTAGTTCATTCCTACTGCAATAATCTTCATTATTTCTCGTTAAAATTCAATCGGTTAAACATAACAGCCAAATGAGCATATAGAGACGTATTCTGCACCACTATATTCTCGGGTACACGGATTCGGAAAGGAGTAAAGTTCCATACGGCTTTTATGCCTCCGTCTACCATCTTATCTGTAATTTCCTGAGCAATATTAATAGGTACGGTCAATACACCGATATTTACATCGTATTCTTTCATCTTTGCTTCAAAGTCATCGGAATGAAAAATAGGAATACCATTCAGGTCTTTTCCCACCAGTTCCGGATTCACATCAAAAGCAGCCACAATCTCCAGTCCGAAATGATGCAAACCAGAATCCCGAAGCAAAGCAGCCCCCAGGCTACCTACACCAAACAAGAAGGCTTTGTGCATATTGGTAAATCCAAGAAAACTCTCTAACACCTCAATCAGCGCATCAATATTGTATCCCACTCTCGTACGCCCCGAGATATTGACGTATGACAAATCCTTGGCGATTTGGGAAGCGTCAATATTTATTTCCTTAGAGATTTGTGTAGAAGAGACATACTGCTCCCCTTTTTCTTTCATTAGTTTTATATTGGACAGATACCAGGGAAGTCTGCGCAAGGTAGGCTCCGGCACTTTATCCGCCTCTTTTCGTATATAAGTGCTCATACTTCTTACAAAATTTGGTATTTTGCAAAAGTACATTATTTTTTGAGACTGACAACCCTATAACAGAAAACCTTAATAGAGATTAAACAAAACGATGAAAAGAGACTCAAATTTTGCTCTTTTCGATAAGTTTAATACTTTTGAAAAGGATTAAAAATGACAAGTATGAAAAATAATGATTGGAAAGATAGATTGAACGTTGTGTACTCCACGAATCCTGACTTCGGTTATGAAATGGATAACGATGAAGAACAGGTTACCCTCGACAAAGACAAGCAAAACCTGCGAGTTTCCATTGACAAAAAGAACCGGGGTGGTAAAGTGGTAACATTAATTACCGGATTTGTGGGTACGGATAATGATTTGAAAGAGCTAGGCAAGTTACTGAAAAGCAAATGTGGAGTAGGCGGTTCAGCTAAAGACGGAGAGATAATGGTACAAGGAGATTTCAAGACCAAGATCATAGATCTACTCATCAAAGAAGGATATACTAAAACCAAAGGTATAGGAGGTTAAATTAAATAATACAAGAAATGAGAAAAGTAATATTATTCTGTGCGGCAACACTATTCTCACTGTTGTCATTCGCACAAGAAAGTGATGCGGATATTGCTTTCACCCTTCATTCAACAGCAAACGGCACCGTAAACTCTGCAGATCTAAAAGGGAAAGTTGTATTAATCAATATTTTCGCTACCTGGTGCGGCCCTTGCCAAAGTGAACTGGCTGAAGTTCAGAAAACACTTTGGCCTAAATATAAAAACAACAAGGATTTCTGCATGTTAGTGATCGGTCGCGAACATACAGACGACCAATTAGCGGAATACAATAAAAGGAAAGGGTTTACATTTCCCCTCTACCCGGATCCCAAACGGGAAGTTACAGGCAAATTTGCCACCAAAATGATTCCCAGAAGTTATTTAATAGACAAAGAAGGAAAAGTAATATCAGCTACTACCGGCTATGAAGATGGAGCCATAGATACGCTGATGAAGCAAATAGATAAAGCATTGAAGTAGTCCCTATCTGCCTTAAAGAAAAAAGAGTCCGGTGCAATACCGAACTCTTTTCCCAAATTTTATATATAATAAATCTGACTTTGTAAGTAGTACTTAACAAGATTTGAATCAGATTATTCAGCTTTCAAAGTGAAACGCTTGAAGTCAACAATCTTCAGTTCAGGATCAGCAGCAGCCAACACTTCTCTTACAGTCTTCTTAGCATCCATGATATCTTCCTGGTTCAGCAGGCAAACTTCTTTCAAGAACTTAGCCAGACGACCCTTAGCGATGTTCTGAATCATTTGTTCAGGCAAATGTGCAGCCTTTTCAGCAGAAACAGTAGCAATGATTTCTTTTGCTTTCGCTACATCTTCAGCTGTAATCCAACCTTTAGCCATATTGCTTTCCATGTGATCTTCGCTGTCTACATGAGCCGGGTTGATGTTAGCCTTCTTCAGAGCAGCTTCTACAGCCTTCTGTACCTGTTCAGCCTTTGTCTTTTCGATAGCTACTTCGATTTCTTTTTGCTTCACTTCTTCAGAAACACCATCCTCATCAATAGCGATCGGATTCATGGCAGCAATCTGCATAGCTACTTGCTTAGCCAACTGCTCGTCAACGTTCTTGTTAAAAGCAACAATCGTACAAAGACCATTTCTGTTCATGTGGTTGTAAACAGCAGTGCTTGCGCCTTCTACAGTCATGTAACCATCAAGTTCCATTTTCTCACCTGTAATACCGCTACGGTCAGTCACTGCATCCTGTACAGTACCGTTACCCATCGGCAATGCTTTTACTTCGTCCAATGTCTTGCATTTGTTAGCCACAGCAAGATCAAGAATATCCTGAGTCAGTTTCACAAAGTCAGCATTCTGAGCTACGAAGTCAGTTTCGCACTTCAAAGCAATGACGACGGCATAGTCACCAGTAGTCTTAGCCAAAACGCAACCTTCAGAAGCCTCACGTTCAGAACGCTTAGCAGCAACAGCTTGTCCTTTCTTACGGATAATCTCCATTGCCTTGTCGTAATCGCCATCAGCCTCTGTTAATGCATTCTTGCAATCCATCATACCAGCTCCGGTCATTTTGCGCAGCTTGGTAATATCAGCCATAGTTACAGCCATAATAATTTCCTTTATTTAAATGAATAATAATTTTCGAAACAAAAAATGTGCCAATCTGCCAATCAAGATGCAAGTGTATAACAATACCCTTGCACATTAGCAAATTGGCACATTTTATATATTAAGCCTCTTCGTCTTCCTTGATGAAAGCAGCAGCTTTAGCTGCGTTGATAGCTTCTTCGTCAGACTTGTCGAGTCTAGCTTTTACTGATTTCTTCTTGCCTTTGTTAGCAGGAGCTTCACCAGCTGCTTCCATGTCGATCTTTTCAGCTTTTCTTTCTTCCAAACCTTCGATCATTGCAGCGCAACAAGCATCCAGGATAACTTCTATTGATTTAGTAGCGTCATCATTAGCAGGAATTACGAAATCCACGTTTGAAGGATCAGAGTTAGTATCAACGATACCAAATACAGGGATACCCAAACGGTTAGCTTCGCGAACTGCGATATTTTCTTTCATTACGTCGATTACGAACAATGCAGACGGCAGACGAGTCAGATCAGCGATAGATCCCAAAGTCTTGTCCAATTTTGCACGTTGACGAGAAATCTGAAGAACTTCTCTCTTAGAGAGGTTAGAATATGTACCATCGTTAGTCAATTTATCGATAGTAGCCATTTTCTTCACAGCCTTACGGATAGTCGGGAAGTTAGTCAACATACCACCCGGCCAACGCTCGATTACATAAGGCATATTAACAGATTGAGCTTTCTCAGCTACAACTTGTTTAGCTTGTTTTTTAGTAGCAACAAAAAGAACTTTCTTGCCAGATTTGGCAATCTGTTTCAAAGCTTCAGCAGCTTCGTCTACTTTTGCAACTGTTTTGTGGAGGTCAATGATATGAATACCATTGCGTTCCATGAAAATATAAGGAGCCATTGCAGGGTTCCACTTTCTCTTAAGGTGTCCGAAGTGGCAACCAGCCTCCAATAATGTATCAAAATTTGTTCTTGACATCTTGTTTTTTCTTTAAATCGTTTACTTTCTTTTTTGTTTTTTCTAAACCAACCGCTGGGTAGTCTATGAACAGAGTCCCAGTAGTTTAGATACTAAACATATTCCTCTATCAGGCAGCACATTAACGCTTGCTGAACTGGAATCTTCTACGAGCTTTCGGCTGTCCCGGTTTCTTACGTTCAACAGAACGAGGGTCACGAGTCATGAAGCCTTCTGCACGAAGAGCGGCTTTATCTTCAGCGTTCATCTTAACCAGTGCACGAGCGATTGCCAAACGCAATGCCTGAGACTGACCAGTGAAACCACCACCACACAAGTTCACCTTGATGTCATACTTCTCAGCAGCACCCAGCTTGTTCAATGGTTGTTTTACAACATACTGAAGAATAGTTGATGGAAAGTACTCTGCAAGGTCTCTCTTGTTAATAGTAATCTTTCCTGTACCTTCGCTTACGAATATGCGTGCAATAGCACGTTTACGTCTGCCTAATGCATTTACTACTTCCATTATATCTTATTTATATGAATTAATATCAATCATTTTCGGGTTCTGAGCAGCCTGTTTGTGTTCGCTACCAGCGTAAACATACAAGTTATTCAGCAATTTAGCTCCCAGGATATTCTTAGGAAGCATGCCCTTCACTACTTTTTTCAGTAATCTCTCTTCACCGTTCGGTTTTGTAATCAAACGGGCAGGAGTCATTTCTCTCTGACCACCAGGATAACCAGTATATGACAAATAAACTCTGTCATTCCATTTGTTACCAGTCAGTTTTACTTTGTCTGCATTGATGATGATAACGTTATCACCGCAGTCTACGTGAGGAGTAAAGTTTGGTTTGTACTTTCCTCTCAGCAATTTTGCAACTTTTGCTCCCAGACGACCTAAAGTCTGGTCTGTAGCGTCAACGATAACCCATTCTTTGGTTACAGTCGCTTTGTTTGCAGAAATGGTCTTGTAACTTAAAGTATCCACTCTAATTTTGTTTTTTAAATGTTACTACTAAAAATTTTCTTCACCACTCATTAGTCTTCCCCGGACAAAGGAATACTAACTTGCTATGAATTAATCTCTTATCATTTTGTGATAATAATCGGCTTGCAAAAGTACGGCTTTTCTTTGAATTGGCAAACTATTTTTGTATATTTTTCCAGTCGCCTATTCTATTGAGAGTCTTCTTAATACCCATTATTATTCATTCCATTGAGTTTCGGATTACTTTGTATCTCTTTCAGAGGGATAGGGAAAAGTTCATGTTTACCCTCCGTAAAATTCTGGTAAGCCGGATATGGTTTGTTCTCTTTCTGATTGACGGAACTGATCTCACCAAACAGTTTCAGAGCCTTGCCTAGTACTCCCCAACGTATCAGATCATATTTGCGTTGTCCTTCAAAAGCCAGTTCAAAGCCACGTTCCCAGTAAAGAACTGTACGAAACTTTCCTTCCGGTGTAGAATCATCGATGAAAGTCAGGTTATGTGTCTTTTTCCGTACGCTCATCATTTCATCATAATTCGCTTCTGTAATAGAAGTTGCATCAGCACGTGTACGTACGCTATTCAGCAAATCCCATGCTTTCTGTCTGTCCGTTCCCGTTTCATTATACGCTTCGGCAGCCATTAATACCACATCAGCATAACGCAAAGGGCAATAGTTCACATCCGCATAATTGATATTCTTGTTCCACGATTCTTTCGGCATCCATTCCCGACGCCATTTTCCCACATACCAGCTTCCTGCGCTTCTTTCTTCTTTTACATGCTCTTTTTTAGTACCATTCCAGGTATAACGATAGGTGCAAATAGCAACATCACGGCGTTTATCGCTCGCTTCGAAGAAGTTACGCCATTCGGGAACGACTATAAAGAAACCATTGGCACGTCCCATATACTGACTTGATTCAGATGCAGAAACTCCGGTAGGTTCCGCCACCTGCGGACCGTTATAAATCCCCCATGCTCCACCATTACGACGTCCTTGTGAATGATAGAAAGCAATCTCCCAAAGACTCTCCTTATTATTCAGTACCCCCTGCGAGTAGCTTTTAAAGAGTGCCTCATAACCACCGTCATAAAAATCATGGTACCCTTTCTTTTCAAAAGCCTCCCACTCTTCTATCACTGCATCGAAATATTCCATTCGCTTACTGTCCTCCGGACGTTTCAACTGTCCATTCGACTGAAGGCTATATCCTGCACACTGCAAATAGACACGCATCAGCAATGCACGGGCAGCTCCTTGCGTCACTCGTTCGGGACTGGAAGAAGCAGTTGCCCAATCCAGATTGTTCTTAGCGAAAGTAAGGTCAGATATAATCTCGTCATAAATCACTTCCCTGTCCACACGTTCACCAAAAGCAGATTCGTAGGATGAAGAATAAGATGTTTTGAAAGGCACATCTCCCCAATATCTCACCAAATCAAATGCGAGGAAAGCACGCAGAAAGCGAGCTTCTGCTTCCAATGCTTTCAGACGGGTATTTTCTGCGTATCCTGTCATGCCACAGATTCCGTCAATGGTGAGGTTAGCCCGGTCGATTCCCTCATATTTCAGTTTCCAGATACTTTCAATCCATGTGTTCGTGGAGTTTAGCTGATAATGTGCAATATCGTGAACCTGATTGTCAGACTGCGTACGAGCCGTATAATAGGTATCGTCCGATGCGGGAGAAGCCATTTCGTACCAACCGTAATGATTAAAGTCCGACAATGAACTATATATTCCCATCACTGCCATTTCCGCTTTATCTTCCGAATCGAAATAGCGGTCCCGGTCATATTTTGAGTTAGGTTCTTCCGTTAGCAAATCCTCGCAAGAGGAAAATCCTGTTGCCAACAAGGCGAATACGGCATATAATAGATGTATCTTTTTCATGATTACTATGTATTTGAAGAATTAAAATGCTACGTTGAGACCAAAAATAAAAGAACGGCTAAGCGGATACGCTCCGAAGTCAACACCCGGTGTCAAACCGCTTTTCATCGTAGAGACTTCCGGATCGAAACCTGAATACTTGGTCCAAGTCAACAGATTATTACCAGTGGCATACAAACGCAAGTTTTTCAATCCCACCCTTGCAATCAGATTTTTAGGGAATGTATATCCCAAAGTCACATTACTTAGTTTCAAATAGGAAGCATCCTCCACTGCCCATGAATGAATATAATTATCTCCTTGTTGAGCATCATGATAAGCGGCTACGGTTTTACCAGCATTCAGAGCAGCCAGTTCTCCGGGATCTGTCACTTTCTGTCCATCCGAATTGATGGTCATCCAGCGATTGGAACTACTCATCACATCCAATGCATTGTAGTTCTGACTACCTACCTTGCTAGCGACCATCTTAGTTGCATTCAGAACTTCATTGCCATAGCTGAAAGTCAGGAATATACTTAAATCAAATCCTTTGTAAGTAAAAGAATTGTTCAAGCCTCCGTAGAATTTCGGTTGAGCGTTACCAATGACCGTTTTATCATTTTCATCAATCACATTATCATCTCCGGTCAAGTTCTTAAACTTCCACATGCCCGGACGAATCTGGCCTTTATCACCATGATAAGGTATACCATCTTTCAGGGTATAGGTCTGCGTAGAAGCATCATAATTGAAATCATCTACCTGATACAGCCCCTCGGTGATGTAACCATAGAACTGTCCTAATGGTTCTCCGACAGCAATACGATGGGTATTTTGATTAAAGCCGAACTTGGCTTCATAGAGTTGCACCGCCTCACCGGTCAATGCTTTCACGGAATTTTTATTGTGAGACAGCGTCAGTGTAGTATTCCAACTAAACTTCTTTGTAGAGAAATTCACAGTATTCACAGTCAGTTCCACACCTACATTCTTCGTTTCTCCGGCAT
This sequence comes from Bacteroides sp. OF03-11BH, assembly GCF_003604005.1. NCBI lineage: Bacteria > Pseudomonadati > Bacteroidota > Bacteroidia > Bacteroidales > Bacteroidaceae > Bacteroides > Bacteroides sp. OF03-11BH. The sequence continues at coordinate 59,160 of NZ_QTMW01000015.1, forward strand.
TAATCAACATACTCTGATAACCGGAAGAATAAGGCAACTGGGCGTTAAGCAGCAAGTTACTACTCCTATTTATATAGAATTCAGGCGAAACAGTGATGCGTTGATTCAGAAATCCTAAATCGACCCCCATATTAAAAGTCTTGTTCGCTTCCCATTTCAGGTCGGGATTCGGTATCTGCTTGGAAGCATAACCGGGAGTAAGCTGATCTCCCATAGCTGTGATGATGGAAGACATCAAAGCAAGGCTGTTATAGCTACCGATTCTGTTGTTCCCCGCCAAACCGTATCCGATACGGAATTTCAAGTCGGAAAAAACATTCAGTTTCTTTATAAAATCCTCTTCACCTACACGCCATGCTGCCGATACAGCAGGAAAGTATCCCCATTTATTATTCTTTCCGAATTTAGAAGAGCCATCCGCACGGAACGTCGCAGAAAACAAATACTTATCCGTAAAGTCATAATTGAGACGAGCAAAGAAAGAGAGCAGATTATCATCATAGTTTTCATCGGACGAAGCAACGGACGGAGTACCCAGACTCATATCTCCCAAAATGAACTCATCGGTAGGCAACCCACTGACACCGGATTCGAGCACACGAGTCCAGCGTTTTACAAATTCCTGTCCCAATTGTACCACTACTTTATGTTTTTTCTGAAAACGTTTGTCATAAGTCAGGACGTTAGAGGTCTGAAAACTTCCGGTCTCTGTATTTCTGATAGAGCCGTAAATACCGTTGCGTCTTCCCATTATAGATTGGTCGCCATAGAAAAGCTCCCGGCGATAAAGTTGATAGCGCATACCCGTATTGTTGCGGAAGGTCAATCCTTTGATGATTTTGAAAGTCAGTCCGCCATTGGCTTGCAAAGTGCGTGTTTCCTTATTATCCTTTTCTTCAGCGGCGGCAATCAATGGATTCTGCATCACGTTTCCATCCGCATCGCTTAATACAGGATCTTCTCCTGCCAACAAATCCGAATCACTACCACGTATACCAATAGTAGGACGGTATTGCAAAATCTGAACCATTTTATTAAACTTTGCATCTACATTGCTTCCGCCCTCATTCGTACCATTTCCGGCAACACCAGCTCCATACACTTTCAGATAATCGAAGTTGATACGTCCTGTAACGGAGAGCCGCTTATTCACTTCGCTTTTCACGCTAAGCGCAATATTATGTTTGTCGCTGCCGCTATATACCATCGCACCTTCATCCTTGAAGTAACCATAAGACATATTGTAGTTCAACTTATCATTACCACCGTTGACGCCTACCCGGTAATTTTGCGTAACGGTAGTGCGTCCCATCGTACGATCCAGCCAATCGATACCTTTACGATTGCCATAGTTCTCATGAAGATCGACAAAACCACCATAACGATTCTGCCATGACCGCATACTTTCCTCGGGATCAGTAGCATCTCCTAATGTTCTTTCATAATCCGCCAACACAAATTCCTCTACACTTAATACATCCAACCGCTTGGCAAGCGTACGCACACCTACATAAGAATCGAAAGTAAGTGTTGCTTTTCCTTCTCCTTTCGCACCGCTTTTGGTGGTGATTACCACTACGCCATTCGCTCCCCGGGCGCCGTAGATGGCTGTTGCCGAAGCATCTTTCAACACGTCGATACTTTCAATATCGGCAGGATCAAGGCTGGACATGCCATCTTCCGTCGGAAATCCGTCGATAATATAAAGCGGTTCGTTGCTTTGCGTAATTGATATACCGCCACGAACACGCACTGACATCGTAGCACCGGGCTGACCGTCTGTTTGTATAATCTGCACACCCGCCATACGTCCCGCTAAAGCTTGGGTTACATCAGACGAAGGAACTTTGAGCAAATCGCCGCTTCTCACAGAAGCTACAGAACCGGTCAGGTCTTTACGCTTTACTGTTGCATAACCGATAGCTACCACCTCATCCAACAATACCGACGCAGCTTTCATGGTCACATCAATCTGTTTCCTTCCTTTCACGGCTACTTCCATATTTTCCAATCCGATAAAAGAGAAGACCAAGACATCTTTCTGCGGATCACTAACGGTAATGGTGTATTTACCATTGATATCGGTAATGGTACCCGTGTTTTGTTTTCCTTTCACGGTTACATTTCCTCCAATCACTTCCAAGCCTTCGTTGTCCACCACCTTACCGGTAACGGTCAAACTCTGGGCATAAATGCCGGATACACCGACAAGAAGCAACAAAATGCAAATAATTCTACTTTTCATCATATTCTGTTTGTTATTTATATTCACTATGTTTCATTGTTTATCATTGATTTACTACCCGAGTAGATATAGGACTCCGGTCGGTCATTTCAACCACCTGATAAACCCCGTCTATCTCATCGTAAAGCAACGAGGAACCCGTATATTGTCGAGAGTAAAAATTGCCATTCAACGCAGGATTGTCTGTTCCATAACTAAATACTGCTTGTTCGGTGCGATGATTCACTGTCAGTTCCGGTGCCTTGGAAGCATCCAAAACCGCTTTGATCGTCCAGTCGCCTACGTTAAAGGTATCACCATCACGGTTAATAATAGAAACAGCCTCATCTCCTACCTGAATTATAGCCAAGAAACGGGTGGCAGAACAACCGTCAACCCGTGCAGTCAAATGCCACTGGTTGGGATACTCCGCTCCGGTGATGGCGGGCGGCACTACAAAACGGTCCGTTTGGGACAGCGTAAAAACATGTCCTCCAAAAAGTTGTGTCACAGCCACCCATCCTTTGGCCTTATTATCTGTAGACAACGTTTTCTTTACCGCATCGATCTTAAATTCCGTAGGACTATGCAACAGCCACTCCCAGCGGACAGCCTCCGATGCCTCCAGCTCATCATACACAATCACCGTATGAGGATGAAGCATCAACACATGTCGGCGGTATTTAGTCAACGGGGTGGCACCGAATCCATTTTCCGGTGTCTGCTCAATACCTGCCTGCTTGAAGTAGCCAACCCACATCGGGTCATTGCTGATACCTCTGTAAGCATGTGAAGCATCTCCCAAACAGTAACTGATATGCTGCCCGCCCATAGCACGCATCACACTGCCGTAACCTTCGGTAGAATAAGGTTGTCCGATACCGTTTACCAACAGTGAATTATGTGCCCGCGTATGGCGATAGGACATCAGATTATGAGCATCGCTGAAATTCTGATAATAACCCGTGCTGCGATACACATCGACACCCTTATACAACAGGTTAAAAGCATTCTGACTGGCAGTAGTGTGACTGCCGGACCCGAATGTACTGGAACGGAACGAGAGTGCAAGATCCCTTTCTGTATCTTCCGGGGCACTGTGCATGGCTACTTCACCAGCGTCTTTATACCAAACCATTTTATCAGCCCCGGCAGGAAAAGTTGTATTGTAATCCTGATCGGTACACATCCGGTAAAGACGCAATTCATAATCCCGACGCAACAGGTCCCGACATTCTCCGGCATACCATCCGGCATAGGAATTACCCGTTTCACACGCCAGATAGTCAGCAAAAGCGGCAATCAGCCGGTTGGGTTCGCTCCCCTTTTCACTACTGTCACCAAAGCCGTTACTTTTCGATCCCGGCGGGCAAGTATAAACCAACGAACGTCCAACATTCTGATACCACGGATGCGATAGAAAATCGTACTGACTGATGAATGAAAGAAGAGACGGCATATACGCCAAAGTCAATATATTGGCACTGAAATAACCGGTGCCATTGTGCCATATACCATCACGATTGAAACCGGAGGCAGGAGCTCGGGCTGTCCACAATTCATAATAATACTCCATCATGGGCAGCACTTCGGAAGAATAGGTCGGTTTATCATAAAGCGACAAAGCCACTTGAAAGAGGACGCGCATATTCTGCTGCCAAAAATGATTATCAAAGAGATGGTTTTCCTGAAAACCGCAATTTACCTTGTAATAGTAACGTGCCACACGCATCATCAGTTCTTCGGCAGCAGTACGATCGGAAGCAGACAAGTTATTATAAAGCAGATCGTAGGCTGCAACAAGACACCATGTGATGTTGCTGGCAGTAAAGTTGGATGCAAAAAGTTGTCCATCGGCAGGGGGAGCGACAATCAGAGCTTCGAGAAGCTGACGCAACTTTTCGGCATAAATTTCTTTTTGGGTCAGGTGATAAGCCTGATAAAGATAAGTGGCATGTTGCCGGAGTTCTTCTGCACGACTATACAAATCAGTCATTCCAGTGTATTCGGCGTTCAATGCCAGAGAAGCACGACTTTGTAGTTCTTTATATTCAGGGTGTGAAGTGACACGGTTACGAGCCCCCTCAATACGGTCGTCTAAAAAACAGTAAATACGAGGATGCAGACGGGGAGCATTTGCTAAGAATGTCTGAAAAGAAGGTGTTACAAATTCCGGTGTATCATTCTTCACTTCGAAACGATAGATAGCACTCCATTCACCGGGCATCGTCCCATTAAGATTAGTGGAACGAAAGCGCCAATACCATGTGCCAACTTCCAAGCGGCGATGAAGATTATACATACACCATTCCTGCGGTTCGGAAAGTAGCGTTTCGGAACTGTTGAAATCTTCAGTACGTGAAAGGGAAAATTGCAGTCTTTCGCCCGTCTTCATGGCTTGAGGAACAATAAGAGGAGCAGGATTCAGATACAATTCATTATCTCCTTTGGGATAAGGTTGCGTCCGTATCTTATCCTGATAGGCATCGGGAATTCCGGCAGGCGTCTCTGGCTGCGTACTGTCCGGTTCGGGCAGCGAGTCAGATGTACAGCTACAGAACAACTGTACTATGAACAAAAGAAAAACCGATAGGCGAAATGTGGTGTGCATATTATTTTCTTTTCTAGGTATAAGATTAGAGGGCTATTTTCAAAAGTTTCAATGTAAGAAGAAGGTAAAGCGGGACGGGGGAATCCCACTTTCCTTGAATTTCTATTGAGTAAGGTCGAATATTCAGTGACTATTTAAAGATTGTAATCATGGGGCGGCAAAGAGCTTGTTGGTTAGCAGCTGTTTTAACAGCAATACCCGCTTCTTGTGCATTAGTTACGGCACCACTGGGCACATTAATACGTACACCAGAAACATTACCTTGGTTATTGATAGTACTAGAAGCATAGTTTACCGTAGCAATCGGTTCTCTATCAAACATTTTACCATTGACAAACTCAAACTCCGACATGTTTCTGAAGTCCTCACTACCACTAGCAGGTACCTCTTTCATAGTAAACAATGTACCCATAAACGCACTCAATTGCGACAATGTAGGAATATACCATGCACTCAAATTCTCACTATCAGGAGCATGTTCTCCCACCCATTTCTCATAAGTTGTTTTAAACGCAACATCTCCAAGACCTGTTAATAAAACGTCCGTAGTCTGTGTTCCATTTGTCATACCTGCAGCTGTTTCAGCCAAAGTAGTCAATAATTCCGTATTAAGAGTTTGACGAGCAGTCGCTACATTCTCAATCGCTACCGCATATCCGGCAATTGTCTTGCCCTGAAGTGCTACAGGATAATTAGCCGGCACATCACTACCGATAGCCTCCATTTTGAAAACAATACCGACAGCATCCGCTGCATCACGTACCACTTTACCTTCAGCATTGATATAGCTACCAACTTTCATTTCCAATGCTTCATAATCCGGATCCACTCCTACTTCAATGTCAAAGTTTCCATCTCCGATTTCAAATTTAGCCATAATCTGCATATTAGCATCCAAAGGTAATGTATTTGCCGGTATTTTAATCTCTTTACTATATCCGCCACTCAATGCCATGGTTATTTCTTCTGTAAATTTACCTACATTTGAAGGAGCAAAAAAGAAATTAGCGAACCAATTGCCATCCGCAGAAGCAAAACTTGCATTTGTAAAAGTCACAGGAGCCGTAGCAGAACATTTACCCTCTAAAATATCATATCCGCTCAAAGCGTTATATTTTATTTCCAGTTTATTAGCTGCCGCAGCTACTTCCGGATTCTTCGGTTTTACGCTCACATTAGCGAACGGGCGTTTCAATGTCACACTGGCATTACCAATCGTTTCCAATTTTCCGCAAAAAGCGTCGCTGGCTGCCATCAACGCTTCATTTGTCAGATCGAATGATGCAGTATTATATCCTACTGCTCTCAAATCAGCAGTGTCATATACTTTATTAGCAGCACCACTTTCCGGTACGTATTCAGCCCAAAACAATGCTTTCGACACTTCTTTTTGTTCATCTACGGAAATGGTGAAAGATACCTTACCATCCGTAATCGGTTTAGTTACCTGATCGCCTATCTTATCGCCATCAGCATTCAGTAATTGCATGATACATTGCATCGTATAACCGGTAGGGATGGTAACACCCGCACGGCTAAAGACGTCATTTACAGGAGCCTGTACAGAGATAGTAACAGGAGCATTGATTTCTGTTCCGTTGTCCGAAACGATTTCTTCTTGTCCACAGGATGCGAAAAGCACTACGAACAAAGCCATTAGCGAATAAAATAAGTTCTTTTTCATGATCTTAATTGTTTTATGGTTAAGCTATTTTTAATTGATTTGTCTATTTTATAATTCTCCAAGATCTACCTCCAGATCACCTTCATAATCGGGGTCGATCCCTATTCCTCCATTGATATCGGAAGTCAGGAAGTTACCGCGTACCGTTGTGTTTTTACCCCGTTCACAAGGAATACGGAAAGCAGTACGTGCCAGCACTTCATTCTTCTCATTCAAGATTTCCAGTTCTACAGGAATAGAAACGGTTTCTCCGGCATCGGTTAATACATAGTCGAATCCCAGTTTCAGCTCTTTCGTACCATCGGCAGGGCGTTCAAAGGCCACTTTATATTCCATGTACATGAGCGAGTTCTTAGGTACATCGTCCCACAAATTGTAGCCGGTAGGCAAATAATCACTGTACTTCACACGAGCGGTAAAACTTTCACCTTTCAGTCCGCCTGTGGACAGTTTATTGAGGAACGTTGCCACATCTTTAGCCACCAGTTCATAGCGTGCTACGGGGCGATACAGTTCAACGTCAAGACTTGTTTCAGCTCCCCAATGATTGCGGAAAGAAGTCAGGTCTGCCATAGCAGAAGCAGCAAAAACATCTTTATAACGGCTATTCCCTATATACTTTCCGGCAGGAAGGATAAAAGCTAGATTCTTGGCATCGTAAACAAGTCCCTGTTCAGGTGTCTCCGCATTCACATAATCGGCCCACACCAGGATGCGGTAATTACGGGCGTGCAGCTTCATACTAACAGACAGACTGGCACGGTTAAAATCCTCTTCGTATACCGTTTGCCGTGCCGCCACCTGTCTATCCAGATAGGCTTCTACGATGAAACGACGCAGATAGTTGGTTTCCGACGCACGGGTGATAGTCACCGGTGCTCTTTCTGCCAAACTTAGATTCATTGCAAGATTAAGGTTGAGTGTTACAGCTGTCGGGTCCACTCCCAGTTCTCCTTCGGGAGTCATTTCCGGTTCTTCGTGCAGGCTGCATCCATTCACCAGCAGGGTGATGAACAACAGGAAAGTGCACTGTGCCAGTATATATAAATTTCTTCTCATATTGTTATCTTATTTATATGTATGTTCCTATCTTAGGTTAGAAGCGGTAGACCAACGATGCTCCCACACGGGTTATCCCCCAGTAATGACGGACACGCGTATCCAGCAGTGCGCCGTTGTCTACATTATAATAGGTGTTATACTTCATGTTGGCATATCCCACTCCCAGATTAAATTCCGCTCCCCAGTGTTTGGAAAGGGGGAGTTTGTAACCGTAGCTTATTCCGGCTCCCAACAGCGGACGATCAGTATCTTGATAACGGTCATCGTTCCACTTTACGTTAAACCATGCCACGTGGGCGTGTAGTCCGACAAAGTGTCCCCGTCCTGTCTCATTTCCTATCCACCAGCGGGCTTCAGGTTGCAATGCTACCGTACGCACGCCGTGCTTATCTCCCAAGTCCCACAAACTGCAAGTCAATGGCAACTCTACTGTGATCTTTTTATGTACCTGCATTTCCACGGCAAGGTTCAGCAAAGCACAAGCATCATATATTACATTCGTTTTCAGTGCCAGATAGCGTTGACCATCAAAGGCAGCCGCTTTCTTTCCTGTATTCTCTTTGCCGGATTGGCGTTTATCCTCCTCCTTTTTTGAAGAAGTCGCAACTGCTGTTTCCTGCTTTTTTCCGCCGGACTTGTAAACCGTAGTTTCCTCCGGAGCTGCCGAAGTCTGTACACGGGGTTTACCGGGAGTCTGTGCCGACAAGACGGTTATGCCCGATAATGCAGCCAACAGACATATAGTTCTCATATTAAAAGTAGAGTGTCTCATATATTCGTATCTTTCATGTTCATTGATTAGATTTCCAGTTCGGGCACTGTATCCCTCATTACCGTTTCGTACCCATCCTCATTGATGACAGTAGCTTCACCTTTATAAGTGATATTCACCTTCTCTTGAGTGCTGCGGATAAAGAATGAAGGAGCACCGTCGGATTTCAGGTTTACACTAATCAGCCATCCGCCTACTTTGATACGTCCGTCGGACAAGATTTCGGGATCTTTGGCAGGATATTTCAGTGCATGTGTATTGATGACAGTGGCAAAACGATATACTTGTGCCTTTTCCGATGTAGCGGTGAAATGCCAGTGATTAGGATACTTCTTGAACACCCCTTTGTCATCAGCACGTAGCCAGTTGACTGCCGGATAGAAAAAACGGCTCGTCGTATCAGTCTGCAATGTTCCGGTGGAGAAAAGATAAGCGTCTGATGCTCCTCCGCGGTTCGTGGCTTGAATATGCACGAAGCGATGATTCGATTTATCCACTGTCATGGGATTTTCTGTGGTATGCAGCAAATAACTCCAGTTTACAGGTTCGTCTGCCACTAGTTCGTCATAGATAAAGATGAGTCCTGTCTTTCCCAAATTGACAATGTGACGGCGGAAAGTTTTCACATGATTCTCATCCCAGCCATTTTCGGGCGTATAATGCACCTCCGACTGTTCGCCGCGTGTCAGCCAAAGCGGTGAAATCACTTTTCCGTAAGCATTGGAAGCATCACCCAGCACATACCCGATCTTCTCGCTGGCATAATAACGGGGAATCCATCCATATCCTTCCGTACCGATACGTTGTCCCATACCGTTCACCAGAATCGTATTGTGAGCACGTGTGGCACGATGGCACAACATACTATGTACGTCGGTAAACTCAATGTGGTGTCCGCTACTGTAAAATAATGGTTTTCCACCATAGAACGTATTGAAAGCATTCTGATTGGCAAGTGCATGAGAGGTAGAACCATAAGGGCTTGACCGGAAACTCCACATCGCATTTCCACCTACTCTATCCCAGTTCGTCTGGAAAGAGGCAAGTCCTGTTGCGGGGAAGACGTATCCTGCAGGGAGTGCAGTCAATCCTTCACCTTCCGGCAGAGGTTTATCACATTGCAGGCGGAACCAGGCAAGATCACCGGGCTTATTCAATAAGGCTTTCTTCATATAATCCGGTTCCACTTTCAATGTGCGGCGGACGAAATCAGCGGCATAAGTGTTTCCGGTAAGGCGTGCCAGCGCATCCAAATATCCTATACGGATACTGTTTGGACGTCCCACATTCTGATGAGAACTTCCGTTTCCTCCGGATTTGGAGAAAGGAGGTTGCTGGAAGATGGTATACATGATATTTCCCTGATACCAAGGATCGGAAAAGAAGTCGTAACCGGTCAGTTTGCTATAATAGTAAGGTACTTCTACTAATGTACGGGTATTGACCGTAAAGTAAGAATCGCCATTGTGCCAGCCACCGTCTTTGTTCAATCCGGGGAAACGTGCCAACCAGACGTTATAGCAGTAATCCACCCATGTGTTGGCTTCGGGCAGATCGCCATATACACTGAATGCCGCCATTGTAAGGATGCGAAGTGTCATCTGCCACACATGATTGTCGGCGATGTGATTTTCCATCCGGTTATTAAAGTTCTCATACATTTCACCACCTTTATTTTTGATGGCTTCCAGCAATGCTTTCTTTTGTGATGTATTCAACCGGTCGTAGAAAGAATCATAAGCCATAGAGCAGAGAGACAATAAGCTAGAAGCATTAAAATCTCCTTTCACATTCTTATCTTTATCCCAGTCGGCCATGATAAATACCCGTTTGATGGCTTCGTCAGCATATTTAGTATCCTGCGTCAGCAACCAGGCCCGTATCAATGCTTCGGTGTTGCCCTCTTCCGCATCGATGATGCGACGGCTTTCACGAGTGAGGTATGAATTTATCTGCATCTCGTTCTTCAGATTCTTCACCTGCGAGACATTAATATCTTTCACTGATTTCATTGGAGTCTGAAGTACCTGATCTGCACGCTCAAGATACCATTGTCTTTCTGCCTTTTGTTTGCTGTGATTTATAAAGTCCTTCCATTCGTTCTTCATGATCCACACACGCGGATGGTCGGCTGGTAGTTTTGCCAACACTGTTTTCAATGAAGGAGGACAGAATTTGCCCGGACGATCTTCTACGGTGACTTGCTGTGTGCTTCCCCAAGTCACTTGTCCGTCTTCTACATAACCGAACTGCCAGTACCATACACCCGGCGCAAGCGGTTGTTCCGGATTATAGAACGGCCAGCGAGTTTCCACTTGAACAACTCCCGACTTCAATCCGGCATCCTGCGAATAACGTAACCGATAGGTAATCTTTGTTTTATCTACCTTCTTTACTTTGTGTTCGAATCCATCCAACGGACTGTCCTGCGAGTTCATGTCCGAACGGAGCGGCCATTGGAAAGAAACCGCGCGGTCATTAACCACCGCTTTATCAAGAGGATAAGGAGTGGCACGCATTTCGTGCATCAATGTCTTCTCCGTCAGCTTAATAACTGCTTGTTTTTGCGCATGTGTCATCTGTGCAGTCACAGACAAGATTACGAATGAAATCAATAATACTTTTTTCATGATATCAAATGATTGGTTTTTCTGTAGGCAAATGTAGATAAACCGTCCGAAACGGAACTTTCAATTCATTTCTTCCTTCTCTGATACTGTCTAACAGGACTTTATTTTCGTTCATTTCAACTTAAAATTCGTCCAAAACAAGCGTTACAGGAAGCTACAAAGAGGGTAAAAGGGTAAAATAGCCCCCAAAACGGAATGACTGGAATTGATAGAAAGATGAAGGTTATTAGTTCTTGTTTAGGTTTTCACCACAGAGGACGCGGAAGACACAGAGGTGAATTTGGTTTATGACTTACAGTGGTGACCCTAATTTTGATGCGTAATCCTCCTACCATAAAGTTGAAAAAATATAAAAACATCTGCCACCTGCAACCAAACGCGTGTAACACACTAATTGACAAATAGTTGGAGCGTTGCAGATACCTGCGACAGATAGGTTGCAGATAAAGTATCTGCAACACAGTATAAACCTTGCATAAGCCAATTCTCCAGGAGGGCAAAAGTTTATTGTATGCATTAACTTCCCGTTTCCAGGCGGGGAACTGTCGTTTCCGGCATTAGAAATTACAGTTTCCACGGCAGGAAACGAGAGTTTCTAAGGCGGGACACTACAGTTTCTACGTAAGGATACTGTCGTTTCCCCGTAGAGACACCACAAATTATCCATAGAGTCACCCCAATTATCCCATAGCTTTGCATAAAGGAATCAAGGCTTTTTCTTTGATTATATAACGCGTTGCAGATACTTTATCTGCAACCTATCTGCCACAGTATCTGCCACGTTCCAACTATTTATCAATTAGTGCATTACACGCGTTTGGTTGCAGGTGGCAGATGTTTTTATGTTTTTCAACTTTATAGTAGACAAAAAAATCTCATTCATTTCTGCACCTGCATGAACAAGCAACAACTACTTAGTATGCTGCTTCACATACTCCGATGGCAGACAACCGACATACTTCTTGAAACTGGTAGAGAAATAAGAAGAAGATCCGAACCCTACCATTCCGCTAATCTCCGAAATGGAGTAGCGCCCTTCAAGCAACAATTTACACGCCTTATTAAAACGGATGCGCCGGATAAAGTTGGCAGGCGGTTCACCGGATATGGAATTCATCTTGAGATACAGTGATGAACGGCTCATACAAAGCTGGCTTGCCAACTCATCAGAGGTGAAGTCTTCATTACTGATATTTTCTTCTACTACCTGAATAGCTTTGCTCATGAATTCCTCATCCAGATTATTCGAAGTCATTTTAGCAGTATCTATATCAATCGTATTCGAATAATAGTGTTTCAACCGCTGGCGTGCTTTCAGTTGATTAGCAATTTTTCCTTTCAATAAATGAATCGAGAACGGTTTGGCAATGTAATCATCCGCTCCAGCCTGAATACCCTCCGTCTGTGCATCGACACTTCCTTTGGCAGACAACAGCAGGACGGGAATGTGACAGGTTTGCAGATTTCGTTTAATAAGCTGGCAAAGTTTGATACCGTCAATACCCGGCATCATCACGTCGGAAAGGACAATATCCACACGATGCTCTTTCATAATAGCCAATGCTTCTTCGCCGTTTCCGGTGGTAAGTGTCACATAGTTCTGCCGGAAATTATCTTTCAGGTAATCCACCATTTCTTTATTGTCATCTACCAACAAGATAGTAGGCCGTTCTTCCTCACTGCCGGCTTCTATCTGATCACCGTCCGATAGTTCTTCTGCAACTATAGCCGACGCATCACCAGAGAAATATTCATCAGCCACCGGAAGCTCCCGGAGAGAAGTAGATGTTTCGACTTCATGTGCCGGCAATTCACGCTCTTTCTCTGTGAAGGCAGCCATATCAGCAGGTAGCGTGACTTTAAATTCGGTATATTGAGCAGGTTCGCTTGCTACCATAATAGTGCCGTGATGCTTTTCTACAAGCATCTTCACCAATGACAGCCCGATACCCGTCCCCTTTCGCTGACCGTCTACCTGATAGAAACGTTCGAAAATGTGGGTTAGCTGTTCCGGAGACATACCGATTCCGCTATCTCTTACCGTGAAGCCATAGGTATCTCCCTCTGTCCATAAGGAAAGCGAAATACTTCCGCCGTCCGGTGTAAACTTAAAGGCGTTAGACAACAGGTTCATCAAGATAGTCTCTACATACGTCCGGTCCGCCGGAAACAATCGTCCTTCCAGATCGGATTTTATATGAAAGCTGATAGCACGCTTCTGCGCATTTTCTTTAAACAGGGCAAAAGCATCTTGCAACAGTCCTTCTACATTCACCTGCGCAACATGAATGGGCATTGCACCTGCTTCGGCTTTACGGAAATCCAGCAACTGGTTGACAATGTGCAACAACTTACGACCGTTCTTATAAACGTAATCCAGTTTCTGCTGTACCGGAGTTCCTTTCAGATTGCTCTGCCCCAAGAGTTCCTCCAACGGAGCCAGTATCAGACTCAACGGAGTACGCAACTCATGAGACATATTCATGTAAAAACGTACTTTCTCCTGACTGATTTCTTCTATCTTGTTTCGTTCTATCTGTTCGATCCGGACTTGCATCTTCATTTTGGCACGGGCAATAAAGAAATAAATCACAAAGACGAGAAGCCCTACAGAAAAGAAGATGAAAAGTGTCTTTGCCCACCAGGTCTGATACCACATCGGAATGATATGCACAAAAAATTCAGTGGTCGCCTCACTCCACTTTCCATTGTTGTTACATGCCTTCACCTTGAATACATACTCACCGGGCGGGAGATTGGAATAACTTGCCCGTGCAAAGGAAACATGGCGGGAGTAGTTCCACTCGGTTTCAAAGCCTTCCAATTTGTAAACGAACTGGTTCCGTTTGCCAGCCAAATAGTTGATAACGGCAAACCGGATATTAAAAAGTTTCTGATCGGAAGGGAACGACATACCCAGCATCCGCCCTTGCTCGTCCTGATAATAACGTACCCGTTCACTTTTCATATCCGTAATCACCTGATTTAAGACAACGGCTCCTGTCACTACCGCATCCGGGGAATATGGATTATCACCCAATTCGTATGGCTTGAAATAGGCAACGCCCCCAAGAGACCCCAGAAAGAATGTACCATCGTGCGCTTTGCAAGCTCCGAAATAGTTAAACTGATCGTGAGGCAATCCGTCCTGCTTCGTATAGTTGAGGAAAGTACCCTCCTCCGTATTGAAGCAAGCCAGTCCCTTGTTAGTTGTCAACCATAAACGCCCCCGTTCATCTTCCAGTATATTATAAATAAAGTCGTTTGGCAAACCGTCTTTCATCGTATAGTGTTTCCAGGCAGTCGGTGCTCCTTCCTTATAGCAATATAATCCTGTGGAAGAACCGATCCAGATTTCATGACGGCTATCCTCCTGTACACAGAAAGCCTGTATCAACCCATGCAGATAAGCCGAAGAAGAAAGATGCAGTTCTTCCAGTTTCCCGCCGGCATACAAAAACAGGCTCTCTTCCGTACCAATCCATATTCTTCCTTTCGAATCGCGAAACAAGGTATATATCAATACATTCTCCAACTTTTTATGCTTTTTAGCCAACGGATGCTGTGAAAGTTCGCCGGTCTGTTTGTCGAAAAGGTAAAGCCCGCTCATGCCGCCTACCCAAAGCGTTCCATCCGTTCCGTCCAATAAGGAGTAACAACTGTTAGTCAGGGAAGTAGAATGGGGAAAGGAATATGTTTCTATCCTGCCACTCCGGTGATGCAGACGACTCATTCCCCCTCCATGAGTGCCGATATAGACACTTCCATCCTTGTCCGTCCATATACATTTTATATTGTCCGACTTTAAAGCATTGGCGGAAGTACCCGTCCGGTAATACGAAAAGACTCCGGTTTTCCGGTTATAATAATTTAATCCGCCGTCGTTCGTACCGATCCAGAGATTGCCATTATCCGGGTCTTCGGCAATACAACTCACCGTGTTATCACTTAACGAATTCCTCCAAGCGGAATGTTGCAAGCGTCCGAATGCCGGAGCGAGAGGATGATAATAATTAAGCCCGCCGTAAAATGTACCGATCCACATTCCCCCTTGATTATCTTTCAAGATAGAACGGATGGAATTATGCCCCAAGGTAGTCGGATCTTCAGGAGAAAAACGGCAGATACGGAAAGTTCCCGTCTCCGGTTCAAGGATAAGCAAACCTTCCATGGTTCCTATCCAAACCCTTCCTTTATCATCTCCGGACAATGTCCTGACCGAGTTCGTAAGGAAATAAGCAGGAGTATTTTGCTTGTTATAATGATGTTTTATTTGAAAGTTGTTATCCACACAATACACCCCGTTTGTCAATGAAGCCAGCCAACAGTTGCCGGTTTTGTCGTCATAGAGCATATCGGAGATGGTTTCTCCTTTCAATTGGAGAAGAAGCCGGGTCACGTTTTCGTTGCGTACATAATAGAAATAGACACCTTCCGAAGTTCCCAACAGGAAACCGTCATTCATCCGGCAAACAGAATAGATCGTTTTTCCGGCAAGTTCCGGCTGCACTTTCATCCGCCCGGTCTTTTTATCAAAAATCACCAGACCGATATTGGTAGCAAGCAAAAGCCGGTCGCCTTCCTCCGGTTCTCCGATAGCCAATACTTGCATCGGCTGATTGTCCGGTGAAGAATAATTGGTGAAATTATTCCCTACTATATTATAACGGGATAAACCGACCTGTGTGCCTACCCATACCGTACCTTTCAAATCGGTATGAAGTGAATAGACATGATTGTTTGCCAGACTGGTCGTATCATCCGGCGCTTTATAATACGAAACGAAACGGGAACCTTCATACCAGTTCAGTCCGTCTATGGTGCCTACCCAAAGCTTATTATTATGATCTTGTGTCAGAGCGAGCACAGTATTTTGCGACAACCCGTCATCCACGGATAATCGCTTAAAATGAATGAAGCTGTCGGCGGCCGATACAGCCAAAGGAAAAAATAAAATGCAAACGGTTAATCCGAATAGGTATCTAAATAGCAAATGTCGGTCTTTCATGAGCTAATATTGAAGAATTTATCGTAAAGATAAGTATTTTCAATTCAATCTGATAAATGAATCCCGTTTTTTAACTCATATAAAGGACCGGTATCGGCTCAAAACAGGGTAACCGCGCCAAAGTCCGACAGTTACGAATTCATATTTTAGACGCGGTTGCCCTGAATTTTATTTTTTTTACGGTTTCTCTTCAAGTTAGTAAGACGGATTTTCTGATTTTTCTTTCAGATCTTTATAACGCTTCAAGGCTTCCAGATAATAATAATCAGCATAATTGAGCGGAGTATCAATTTCACTGTCGTGCGGGAAACTGCCAACCGAATGTAACAGGATGAAGCCATGATTTTCTCCTTCCTTGGCCAAATAATCATCAGAGGATAACTGTTTCAGGATATGCTCCGCATAACGGAAATATTCTTCCCCTTGTTTCTTGTCGCCATAACCACTCAACTCCAGCAATGCAGAAGCTGTTACGGCAGCTGCAGAAGCATCCCGCGGTTCATTCGGAATATTGGGAGCATCATAATCCCAATAAGGTACATAGTCATTTTCGGACGGACGGTGATCGATAATGAACCGCGCTATTTTATGAGCGGCATCCAGATAGTTCTGCTGCTTAGTGAAGCGATAACACATGGTATAACCATACACTCCCCAAGCCTGTCCACGCGCCCAAGCGGAAGAATCGGCATATCCCTGAAAGGTTCCTTTCGACTCTACCTCACCGCTATCTGCCAGATAGCTCACCACATGGTAAGAGGTCATGTCCTCCCGGAAGTGATTCTTCAACGTTTTGTCAGCATGAGAGATGGCTATTTCACGATATTTCGGATTATTGGTTTGCTCCGAAGCCCAGAACAGCATTTCAAGGTTCATCATATTATCAATAATCACCGGATAACTCCAATCGCCGAAATCCCACGAACGAATCAGTCCGACTTCCGGACGAAAACGGGAGCACAAGCTTTCTGAAGAATGAATCAGAATCAAACTGTCCGTTGGCTCCGGTTTCAAACGGATGCCCTGCCCATAACTGCAAAACATCATAAAACCCAAATCGTGATTACCTGTATAATATTGCATATCCTGCAGACGGTCCGTATATTTACGCGCCTCTTTTGCGAGAGCCTCATCACCGGTCAACTCGTATGCCAGCCACATGGAACCGGGATAGAAACCACTCGTCCAATCTGTGGGGTGCTCCAGTCTGTACTTTCCTTCTTTGATAGAACGGGGAAAACAGGCGGTATCCGGTTCATTCTTCAATTGTTCTGCCATATAGAGCAACTGATGTCCCGATGTTTTCACTGCATGATCGAACCATGCCATCTCATTTCCTTTTGAAGCATCGCAAGCAGTCAGGAGCGCCATACTCCCTACCGCTAGTAAAAGTTTGTTTTTCATTGTTCCACTTTATTTTGTTACTGTATTCTATTACTGGCAACAAAGTTAGAGCAAGTCGCGGACAAACCCTTTGCAAATCTATTTTTTCATTTTTGTTTCTATTTCTACGGACTTTGATTTTGTCCAAAAGTGCTTTGTTTTTATCTTTTATAGAAAAACAGGCACGGATTTTACCAAATAAGCTGTTGTCAGGCATAACCAAACAACTATGCAGCCTTTTGCAAAATCCGTGCCTCCACCAAAAAGTACGCGCTCTTCTATCTCACAATATCTTCCGGAAATTTAGCCGGCATCTCCACCCTCTTCCAGGTTTCATAATACCAGGTGTTCAACTCATTTCCATTCAAATCATTCTTGATAAAATATTTCAGATGGAGATAATCATTGTCTTTAATCTCAAATTCCAAAATATTGTCCTGATTGTCCAGCATCGGGAGATGAATGTTCTTCTCGATACTTTCCTTATAAGAATCGTCCGTGAGTTGTTTATAAGTACCATATCCAGTAATAATCGCATCCGCACCGGGAATAATGGTAAAGTTAACGATTTGTCCGTCATCACTCAACACTTTAAATGTATTACTGGGTTTCAACGCTCCCGGAACATCGGGAGACTCGGATACATAATGGCAGAGCTGCCAAATACCTTTCAAATCGGCCGCTTTGAATTTGGTTTTCTTCTGGGCCGTCGCACCTGTTACCGCTAACAACATTATTGAAAGCATGGTAAAGAAATAGAGCTTTTTCATTGTTGTATTATTTTAGTTAACACTCTCGAATGCGTATTTCCAAATATAAAGATTTATTTTGAGAATACAGCAATTCAGAGCATAAAAAAACTCGCATAACCTGAAGATTATGCGAGTTTTACATAAATATACCGAAATATTAGAAATCAGCATTTCTTGGTGTACGCGGGAACGGTATCACGTCACGGATATTCGCCATACCTGTTACAAACAATAACAGACGTTCGAACCCTAATCCGAAACCGGAGTGAGGACAAGTACCGAACTTACGGGTATCCAGATACCACCACATATCCTTCATCGGGATGTGCATTTCTTCAATACGGGTCATCAGCTTGTTATAGTCGGCTTCACGTTCGGAACCACCGATAATTTCACCAATTTTCGGGAAAAGAACGTCCATGGCACGTACAGTCTTACCGTCTTCGTTCTGCTTCATATAGAAGGCCTTGATTTCCTTCGGATAGTCAGTCAGAATCACCGGACGTTTGAAGTGTTCTTCCACTAAGAAACGTTCGTGTTCGGAAGCCAGGTCCACTCCCCAGTAAACCGGGAATTCGAACTTATGTCCTTTCGCAACAGCTTCTTCAAGAATCTTGATACCGTCTGTATAAGGCAAACGTACGAAATCATCTTTCAATACACCTTGCAGACGTTCAATCAAGCCTTTGTCGAACATATCGTTCAGGAACTTCACATCATCCGCACAGTTATCCAACGCCCATTTCACACAATATTTGATGAACTCTTCTGCCAAGTCCATGTTGTCTGTAATGTCGTTGAAAGCCACTTCCGGCTCAATCATCCAGAACTCTGCCAAGTGGCGGGGAGTATTGGAGTTTTCGGCACGGAACGTAGGACCGAATGTGTAGATAGCTCCCAAAGCAGTAGCTGCCAACTCACCTTCCAGCTGACCGGAAACAGTCAGACTTGCCTGCTTACCGAAGAAATCATCTTCGTATGAGATAGAACCTCTCTCGTCTTTCTTCAAGTCATACAGGTTCATGGTAGTCACCTGGAACATCTGTCCGGCACCTTCACAATCGGAAGCCGTAATGATCGGCGTATGGAAATAGAAGAAGCCCTTTTCATGGAAGAACTTGTGAATAGCAATCGCCATGTTGTGACGGATGCGGAACACTGCACCGAATGTATTGGTACGCGGACGCAAGTGAGCAATCTCGCGCAAGAATTCCATAGAGTGGCCTTTCTTCTGTAATGGATATGTATTATCGCAAGTACCCAGCACTTCGATTTCACGAGCCTGTACTTCCACTTTCTGACCGGAACCTACTGATTCTACCATTTCTCCGTTCACGCTGATACAAGCGCCGGTAGTAATCAGTTTCAGCATCTCTTCATCGAAACCAGCCAAATCTACTACGATCTGCAAATTATTTATTGTAGAACCGTCATTCAGTGCGATAAAGTTTACTTGTTTGCTACCTCTACGGGTGCGAACCCATCCTTTCACATTGACCATAGCGCCAATATCTGTGCGCTTCAACAGGTCAACAATTTTTGTTCTACCAATCTTTTCCATTTAACTTTTTCTTTTTAGATACAAGAAGACGAGGTTTCAAATGCAGGATGAATTCTTTCCTGCTTTCTTTCCCCGTCCTCTGTCAAGTTGTTATTTATTGACTTATTACTCAAACGAACCCATGCGGAGGTAGTTTACTTCTGCTTCCGACAGGTAACGCCAGTCTCCGCGACGCAGACCTTTTTTGGTCAGCCCGGCGAAGAATACACGGTCGAGTTTTACTACTTTATAACCCAGTGATTCGAAAATACGGCGAACGATACGGTTCTTACCGGAGTGAATTTCGATACCTACCTGGTCTTTCTTGAAATCATCTGTATAGCTGATTGCATCTGCATGGATTTCACCATCTTCCAACTGGATACCAGCTGCAATCTGCTCCATATCTGCTTTAGTCAGGTTCTTGTCCAGATGAACATGATAAATTTTCTTCTTCAGGAATTTCGGGTGTGTCAGCTTGGAAGCCAGATCACCGTCATTCGTCAGTAACAGTACACCAGTCGTGTTACGGTCCAGACGTCCTACCGGATAAATACGTTCGTTGCAAGCGCCTTTCACCAAATCCATTACTGTACGGCGTTCCTGCGGATCGTCCGATGTAGTAACGGTATCTTTCGGTTTATTCAGCAATACGTATACCTTGCGTTCGATGCTTACCGGTTCGTCGTGGAACTTAACCACATCCGAACGTTTGATCTTCGTACCCAATTCCGTTACCACTTCACCGTTTACAGAAACCACACCTGCTGTGATAAATTCATCAGCCTCACGACGGGAGCAAACACCTGCGTTAGCCAGGAACTTATTCAGACGAATCGGTTCATTCGGATCAACGAACTGTTCCTTGTACTCGATCTGTTTCTTTACGCTATACTTAGCGTTCGGATCATAATCGCCGGTACGCGGACGAGGACGATATCCTCCTTGACGGTCGTTATTATATCTCGGACGATAACCTCCACCGCCGTTGTTGCTGCGATAGCCGCCACCTTCACCGTTATTGAAACGGGGACGATACGGACGATCACCACCTTCACGGTTGTAAGAAGGACGTTGAGGACGGTCGCCACCTTCACCGTTATTAAAGCGGGGACGGTAAGGACGGTCGCCACCTTCACGGTTGTAGGAAGGACGTTGAGGACGGTCGCCATAAGACGGACGCTCACCACCTTCGCCGCTATTGAAACGGGGACGTTGAGGACGGTCATAAGAACCACCTTCACGATTGTAAGAAGGACGTTGAGGACGATCATAAGAACCACCTTCGCGGTTGTAAGGACGTTGCGGGCGTTCGCCTCCTTCATTGTTGTTATTGAAGCGAGGACGATACGGACGATCGCCACCTTCACGATTGTAAGAAGGACGTTGGGGACGGTCGCCATAAGAGCGGTCACCGTACGAACGCTGCGGGCGTTCGCCTCCTTCACTGTTGGCATTAAATCGCGGGCGATACGGACGATCCCCGCCTTCACGGTTGTAAGAAGGGCGATACGGACGTTCTCCACCTTCTCTGTTGTAAGACCTGTTACCATCACGGCCGGCACCTGTATTCTCTTCATTGAAAGAATTTTCGCGCCATTCTTCGTTTTCTGTGCTCATTTTTTTATTCGAATAAAATTAGACTTTGGCCTCACGGCCTATTTAAAAAACACGTTTATTATATAAGTAAACAATTAAAGCCCCGTATATGTATGGGGAGTGATTGCTCTTAACTCTTTTTTAATATCTTCGCTTACATTCAATTCTTCGATAAACTCTTTAATAGAACTTTCTGTAATAGCTTGGTTGGTGCGGGTTAACGCTTTCAAAGCTTCATACGGATGCGGATAAGCCTCACGGCGCAGGATTGTCTGAATAGCTTCTGCCACTACACTCCAGCAGTTATCCAAATCACGATAAATAGCCGGTTCGTTCAATAACAGTTTGCGCAATCCCTTCAAAGAACTCTGGATGGCAATCACGATGTGACCGAAAGGTACACCGACATTACGCAACACCGTTGAGTCTGTCAAGTCACGCTGCAAACGGGAAACAGGAAGCTTCACAGCCAAATGTTCCAGAATAGACGTTGCTATGCCCAGGTTACCTTCCGCATTTTCAAAGTCAATCGGATTCACTTTATGCGGCATGGCACTCGAGCCTACTTCTCCGGCTTTGATCTTCTGCTTGAAGTACTCCATAGAGATATACTGCCAGAAGTCACGATTCATATCCACCATAATGGTATTGATACGCTTCATAGCATCAAAAACAGCAGAGAGGTTATCATAGTTCGAAATCTGCGTTGTATATTCTTCGCGTTCCAGTCCCAGCTTTTCTGCAACAAACCGATTGCCGAATTGTTTCCAGTCATATTGAGGATAAGCCACGTGATGCGCATTGTAGTTTCCGGTAGCACCGCCAAACTTAGCAGTAAGCGGACATGCTTTCAACATAGCCAACTGACGTTCGAGACGGTAAACAAATACCATCACTTCTTTACCCAGACGGGTAGGAGAAGCCGGCTGACCGTGAGTTTTGGCAAGCATCGGAATGTTAGCCCATTCTGTCGCATAGGTTTTCAACTGTGCAATCAGCTCTTCAATCAACGGGTAATAAACCTGCTCCAATGCCTCTTTGATAGAAAGAGGAACAGACGTATTGTTAATATCCTGAGAAGTCAGTCCGAAGTGGATAAACTCTTTATAGTCATCCATTCCGCCCATTTTGTCAAACTCTTCTTTCAGGAAGTATTCTACGGCTTTCACATCGTGGTTAGTTACACTTTCGATATCTTTAATGCGTTGTGCGTCTGCTTCGGAGAAGTTACGGTAGATATTCCGTAAAGTTTCAAACACGCTACTATCGATTCCTTTCAATTGCGGCAAAGGAAGTTCGCACAAGGTGATAAAATACTCCACCTCTACCTGTACACGGTATTTAATCAGTGCAAATTCAGAGAAATAAGCTGCCAAAGCTTTAGTTTTGCCTCTATATCGACCATCAATCGGGGATATGGCCGTTAATACATCAAGTTCCATACGTTTTCTTAGATAATTATCAGACTGCAAAATTAACTCTTTTTCCTGAGTTATAAGGTAAAAGGAGAAAGAAAGTTTGTATAAAAGAGGTAAGAAATAAAAAAAGTCTCACGAATTTCTTCGTAAGACTTCCTTTTTTGTGTGGGCGTTGACGGATTCGAACCGCCGACCCTCTGCTTGTAAGGCAGATGCTCTGCTTCGGCTTCGAAGGCTAACGCCTTCAAAGCTACCAGCCAGCTAAACGCCCTTTTCGCAGTTTTTATACGATAGTCTTACGACCTCTTTTTGCCACTGGTTTACATATTGGTTTACACCGCCATGCAATCAAGATAGATTAATACTAAAATTTATCGTTAATTACTATATGCAAAGATAACTCTATTTCTCCGTGTTTGCACATAGAAATCAATAAAAAAACAGCAAATGAATTTCTTCAAATGCTGTTCTTTCTATGCACGATAGGATGATTTACCTTTTTATCATCTCATAGTTTTCTTCTGAATTCTCATCTGTAGCAGTAATATGTAACTCTGTCTTAGTCAGTTTAGTTATCGTTATCGACTTACCCGCTAACCAACCAGAATCTCTCAAAATAAGCTTATTACCATTAATAGAACTTGCAAAATAATAAGTATGGCTACCGTCACTATATCCTCCATTGCCGTCTGTATCTTCAAAGAAGATATATTCTCCAGAGACATCCTCTGTCCAATTCTCCTTTTGATTATTGTCATCATACTCCCAACCATAACATTTAATCATATCCCAAGTACCTTGAAGATTAGCCAAAGAAATTTCGACTGAATTTTCTTCTTCATCATCGTCGCTACAAGAAGTAAAACCTGCACATAAAGCAATAACCAATAAAGTTGCAAAAAATCTAAATGTTTTCATATTCTGTAAATAATCTTTTCGTTAATAATTTAATTTGTAGTATAAGCTGCTCAAAAAATGAGTTGGCTACTTAAAAGATAGTAGCAAAAGTTGTTTCTTAATGTCTGATTCGTAGTTATATATCGTTTTATCTACCCTGTTCCCTTTGGATAGTATTATACAATGAGAAAAGCGTGGGAACTTGAATATCACAGTTCAGAGGTATCGCCAAACACCCACAACTCAATGATAAACAAGCCCACGCCAAACGATATATAGACTATCTTAACAAGATAGGTATATAACATTGACGTGAGCGTTCTTGCTTATCACCTTGAGTTGTTCATTAAATTGGCGATTTTCTGAACAAGGTAATATCTTAAACGCTCTTCGTTAACTAATATGTCCTTTCAGCCCCAACACATTAGGTATCTGAAATTGCCACAAAGTTACGAAAAGCGTTTGTAATAGCAAGAACTATTGTTTATTAAAAGTTGAGAGCTGTCTCTTCTTAGTAAATCCAAGTAGGTAGAAAATTTGTGATTGCCTATATAAGAGCAAAATCTTAAAATTTTCTACCCAACTGATAATTTATACCTATGGCTTTATAAACTGATTTTTTATCCGTTGAACGGTGGAAATACCAATACTTTGTAGCTTAGCTATATTTCTGATTGAATAGCCTTTTCTTAGTAAAGCAATGACTTCTTTATATTCCTCTTTTTTCTTATCATCCGTTTTGGTTGAACCTGTCTTTCTGCCAAGTTTACCACCTTTGGCAATATAATTTGCCCTACCACTATTCAAACGGTATTGGATATTACTTCTTTCGATATTTGCCATTTCCGCAAGTACTGTCACCATGATAGATGCTATTGGATTAACTTCTCCATTTGCTTGCAAAGTATATAAGCCCAAGTTCTGTATGTAAACCGATACTTTCGATTCATGCAATATATCTAAAGAGCGAAGAACCTGTAATGTACTTCTTCCTAGTCTTGACAATTCAGACAAAAGTAGAATATCCACAGATTCACGTTTACAGTATTTCAAACATTCTCCTAAAATCTGTCTTTCCTCTATTTTCTTTGCACCTGAAATATGCTCCTGGAATATGTTTACTATTTCTATATCCTGTGAGATAGCATATTTCTTTAAATCCTCTATTTGTCTGCTCGTGTCCTGTCTGTCATTACTTGACGAAACACGAGCGTATATTACGGCTGTTTTCATTTTATTCTTTGATTAAATTGATAACATGAAAGAATGTGTTCAAACCACCTTTGCAGATTTATTTGAACACATTCCAGTTTTGAACACTAACGAGGTTTATTCGCTTCCTCAATATCCCATAAGCCAACTAAAAGAATAAGCAAGATTAACGGAACACAACCTGTTATAAAAGACAATACCACCCAAAAGAGCCAAACAAGTATCTTATAATAAAACATGATTTTTTGTTTTACGTAGTTAATAAAATAGGAGAATACCCATTTCTGAATATTCCCCTGTTTAATCAATCAATAAACCACTTATATTTAGTGTCTCCATGCAAAGCGGCATTTATTCCCGTTGCTATTTCGGTTGCATTTACCGCTCTATCCAAGAATGAATCTATATAACTGCTCTTGTTTGCTCCTGTCAATAGATTGTACAATTTCCACATACTAATATCATTCCCCAAGCTCCCAAAATTCTTATCATTGATATATGCTTTTGCAACTGTATTTATTTGTGAATCAGTGATAAGCATTTTAGGAATATCTTTTTGATAACCTTGTGGTAATGATTGATAAAGTCTCATTCTACCAAGTAATTGGCAAAATTGATGTTCTGTGAGATATGAGTTACCAAGTGTTTGCATTAAGTGTAGATGTTTTGCAGGTTGGTAACTCTGAAACATTTCCAATACTGCTTGATATAAATCTTTGGTATTAGTAACTTCCAAACAACTAAGAAAACCGTCTGTTGATACACACAAGTTTGTACAAACTTTACAAGTAAAGCCAATAAATACCTTAAACCTTTCTGCTCCTTTCTTTGAATACAGATTTGTGTGATTATAAGCTCTCACACCACCAATAGTAAGAGTTAGCTTATTTCCGTTCACCGTTTCGTAAATCGTAGGAATCTGAATAATAAAAGCACATCTTTCGTAGTAGATAGTCTTGTCACTTTCAAGAAGTTGATTTGCAGGTTTGTGTATTGCTTCGGGGATTCTTCCCTTGATAATGTGACTTACACGAATATCGGGCTTATCAATGCTTTCACCACTGAAAAATGCATTTGCAGCGTCATAAACAGTATCAATAAATGCAGGGTGAGGAATTGTAAGCTCATTGTCTTTGGCAAATACGGGTGTAATACAATCTTCTTTTAAATGTTGCATTGTTACCTCCAGCGTATTGGCTTCCAAGAAATGAGGATTTTCTTTTTTAACTTTTGGTTGTTCTTCGATTATTACCGCTTCTTCTGCATACTCACCAAAGTTACTTTCTCTTCTTACCTGTGGCACATTGCCAATAATTTGTAGATTTCTCATAACGAATAAAATTTTAAATGATTTATAAATTGATTACGTGGATTGAAATATATTTCATTTCTCTCCAACTACCCTCGGGGGGCGTAAAAGTGTACTCTTCACGTGTTCATGTAACTTTCAATTCAGTAAATCATAGGAGAAATGAGCTGATATATATTTAAGCTCTTATTTTTATAGGTAGGGGGGATTATATATAAGTACCTGTACTTTATTGCACGCATATCTTTCTACTCTCCACAAATGGAACTACTTTAGACCATTACAGAATGTGGCATAACCATATAACCAATGTTTGAAGAATGAGTATCATTCATTTTTTAGCTTCCCCAATTATTCGTAAATTTGTGTATCCCATGAAGGAAGGATTACCGTATTACATTGAGGGCTTTTTATCTCCATTTCCCAATTACTATCAATGTGGTAAATTCATTTCTTCGCAGTCTTTCATAGATAAAGCCATGTCTGATAGATTTTATTGCAGTCGCCTATATACTAGTATTAGACGACCTTTTTCATTTTTGTAGCATAACCATAAAAAGTAGGGCAATTTGACGTCTGCCCTACCGCTTGTGGTTATGAAAATTTCTTCTTATTACCTACCATGTCAGAAGTATATACCTATCAAGAATTACGTGAATTAGCCTTGAAACACGGAATCAGAGATAATAAAGTCCATATCGGTGTATGGTTACAAACACAAGGCTATCAAAAACAGAGAATACAGATTAACCACATTAGAAAAACATTTTATTTAAAATCCCATGATTGAGACAAGAATCCCAATAGTACCTGACACAAGTACCACCCTTACAGATGAAACAACAGAACACATTGTAAATCGCAAGGTAACAATCAAAATAGACAGAGATTATTTAAAAAAGAAGTATGCAGAACTATACGAGCAACTGGCAAAAGTTGCAGAAAAATATCCTTATACTCCGAAAAACAACTTGTAAAAAAACAGGGGCACGCTCATGTAAAAAAACAGGGTGGACTATACTACTAACCATTGGAAAATAACTAATAAGCATTGCCTTCTTTCAGAAGTCAAAAGCACATTCTAAATCTTATTTTTTTCATGTATGTAAATCAGCTAACCAATGAAACTTATATAGACAGAAAGGAAGCCAAAATAAGTCTCGGAACTTCCAATTTCAACAGATTATTAAAAAAGAAGATTATTTATTTTATCAACGGACAACCATTTGCCAACTATGGGATACAGAATAATACCAGCAAGCCTAGCCATAGGGCTTACAACAAATGAAGCATATACTTATTTTTGTTTATTAGCGAAATCTGATTACAACACTTACATTTCACACGTAAAGCTTGAAACGCTATCCCAATTGACAGGAATAAGCAAGACCGAATATATATCCAAGCATATCGAGAAACTAATAAAGAAAGGGTTACTACGGAAAGATACACAACAGAACATTGGCAACAAAGGTGTGTTCAATACCTGTACGTATTATCTATACAAACCACAAACTGACTGGATTAGAATTGACTTGGATTTATTGGAAGAAAACATTCCTAACAAACTCAAAGCTTTCCTCATCTTATTAAAATGTATCTGCCTAAACAACACCAATTACACAGGATACAACAAAAGTGAAATCTGCAAGAAACTAAATATATCCCGACCGACCTTAGATTCTTATCTCAATCAGTGTATCGACAAAGAACTGATAAAAGAAGAACAAGACGGATACACACTTACAAATACACATTTATTCAAAATAGATATTGTCAAAGGAAAGGATGATGACGAAGTTTATACAAAGGTATATATACCAATGGCTGATTTTTTCGCATCACAAAACATTACAATACCACCATATAATAAAAAAAT
This sequence comes from Bacteroides sp. OF03-11BH, assembly GCF_003604005.1. Classification (NCBI taxonomy): domain Bacteria; kingdom Pseudomonadati; phylum Bacteroidota; class Bacteroidia; order Bacteroidales; family Bacteroidaceae; genus Bacteroides; species Bacteroides sp. OF03-11BH. The sequence goes on from NZ_QTMW01000015.1 coordinate 87,140, forward strand.
AGTAGGAAAAATCATCGACCATTATAGCGCATTACCATTTTTAGCAGCAGCACTAAAAAAACGAAAAATACCGGAAGGAACTGTTTGTACTTGGAAGTATTTAACTAAAGTCTTGAAGGTAAATATCGTGGAAAAACCTCGTCCCATACCACCAAAGGTTACTCTTATCATGTAAAAATCAACCTTTACAAAAAGAGATTCGCTCCGTGATGAGTAAATCTCCTTTTTGCTACTAAGTTATTCTTTTAGTCGCTTATTTCAAAGTAAGGGACATTTTTCGAACAGGGTCTATAAAAGTGTTTTTCTTCAAAAAATGTCCTTCGCATTATAATATTTCCTCAATCAGCAAATAACATCTTTCACCTCTGACTTTGCATTCGGACACCATAAAAAAATCGCTTATAGTCTTACTTGTTATGGCTTTAGGGGGATGTATATTCAATAGAGCATAAATTCTCTTTATTTCTTCTTTGGTATATTTACGAGTGTATTTTTGACCAACAGTAAATGAGTTCTTTATTAAGCGAATTACCTCTGTTCCGGTTGCCTTCTCACTGTATTGCTTCTGTATCATGGCTTCCGTGATTTTCTTTTTGGAATATTTGAGTTGTTCAATCACTTCCTTACCTACTGTATCATAAGCTTCAACAATAAATGAATCAGCCGCAATTAAATCCCGCTTGTATTCCAGTTCCATTTCAGTAACACAATCTCCCAACATCTCCAACTGGCGGACTATCTCTTTACGCTTGTCTTTAATGGATTGAGATTTATTTTCCCTCTTTAGCCGTTCAAAGTCACCTATCGAATAGTAAAATCCATGTTGATAAGAAATAAATGAATCACAATTATCGTATGCCTCGTTTAGAGAGCCTTTATCGTAATAATAATTTTTCATCAATTCCTCATCTATGTAGTTGTCTATTGCAAACCAATTCTCTCTCCCGTTCCTATCAAGCATCTTATTAAAAGGAAGACTTTCCAGTGCAGCACGGTAAGCATCACGGGAAGCCCTGTCTGCTGCACAATCATAAAAGTTCTTCATTGTTCGATATATCTCCTTGCTGCAAACAATATATCCTTTTATTTCTTCTTTGCTTCTTTGGGGCAATCCTTTTTTGGTATTACTTATATAGGTAATTGACGAAACTCCATTTCTGAATCGTCCTACTATCTGAATTGCGTCTGTATATGGGTCTATCATAGTATGTTCCGCAAAATAGACATCGGTCAGCATTATAACATGAGGTTGCTCTTCCAACTCCATATCCACAGCATTGAAAAAGCGGCTTGTGAAAAAGTTGTACCGCTTCATTTTATCCTTGTTCCACTCTTCATAAACATTACAGAATCTATTCTTTTTTAGTTTATCAACACTTTTTGGAGCACAAAAGACTGCGGAATCTTCCAACAGGTCTAGTTGCTTCATCAATGAATATATAATATCGGTTGAATTGATAAACACACAAATGGGAAGTGGCGCAGCTTCCTCATTGTCTAGTTTGGATAATACAGTTTTTAATGCTTGCAGTGTATTATTCGTATGATGCAGCCAAAGTTCCTTTTTATAATCGAAGGTCGGCTGTATTTCTATCATTTTAAAATTCTGTTCCTTAAATCGAGGGTCATTCAATTCTATTGGTGTGGCAGAGACCAATGCTTTTTGGTCAAATTTAAAGAAATCATCTATCGGTAGTGTTATGTTATTCCGGTAATCCGCATCCTTCACTAGCTTATGACATTCATCAAACAGAAGAAAACAAGAACAATGCGCACTCATTTCCAGTTCTTCAAATGCGTCCTTTACTTTCTGAAAACTTTCAGGAGTAGTAAGTATCTTATAATACTTCTTCTTGCTCTTCTCCAAGTAGTTTACAATATCGTCAGTATATACACCTTCATATACTCCGAACAGATTATCATCTTTATGTTTAGGGTCATTGCACTTACCAATTATAACAGGAACATTCGGCTCAATGATAATCGAGTTACGTTTTGCTGTGATTTCTCCATAGGTAGCACCAAGTCCGGTCAACTTCTTATAAAGAATAGTATTCGTGGGAATTTCGGGAAGAACTTCGGTAAGGTATTGCACCTTATCGAGTTCATTCTTGCTTACTTGAATCTGTTTCGTTGTTGTCATGCCACTGCTTTTATCGTTTCAATGTAATTCATTATTATATCCGTTCGTCTCATCCGGAAGAATATTTTTCCATTGTTTAGAGATAGTAATGCAGAAACGAAACAGAACGTTTCTCGCAACGTGGGAACAAATTGTATTGCATACCCCATATCTATCAGAGATTTCAATGTATCAAATTGAAAGTCAAAACCTTCATACGGATTGACCTTCATCGGAAATATCCCAAAATCCTCATCATCTCCATTCTTCAAATATTCCCACAGCCATTTCCATGACTGTGGAGAAAGCTGATACATGAAGCGTCGAGTATTAATAGTTTCAACCCAAACGCTAGGGATATTATCACTGTTTTCCATAAATTCGATATTGATTCGTAAACGACATTTCATCATAAGTTTTATTTGCGAATGAGCCGCCTCATTGTCGTATGGTAACCGGAAATTTATTTTCATATAAAAAAGAATTAGGAAAGGGAGAGAATAAACTCTCCCATTGGATTCAACATTATTAGGCAATCAACTTGAAGGTTACAAGATTATTCTCTGCAAGGAATTGTTCAATCTCGTCAGTACGCTTCACATAGTAGTTCACTTCCCCTCGGAAAAACTTGGATACAACATGCAGGTAGCTTGCATCTTCTGTTACAAAATCCTTAAGAAAAATCAACTTTCTACCTGAAAGAGCATCTTGCTTGAACATTTCCGTTTCCAGTGCTTCAATCTCCAATGCGAGATGTTCTGTCATTAGATACTCATCCACCTTCATTTTTCCGTTCAAAGCGTTCACCACAATTTCGAGTAATGCTTCGTCAGCCCATGTTGTTATTTCCTCTTTTCTATTCCCGAAATCTGCCATGATTCGAACCTGTGCCTTGCCAGCAACTGTCTTAAAACGCACTTTCAGCTTAGCATTTCCAGCCCATGCATTAGCAAGACGTTCCACTGCGTTGCTATCCACTACTGCATTATTATTCACTCCGTTTTCAGTTTGTAGTTTAATTTCAAAAAAATTTTTCATTGTTTATTATTTTTATTCCGCCTTCTGTTCTGTTCGGGCATTCAGGCAAGGCATCACTTAGTGCACATCAGTTTTGCGCTTACACCGATAAAGCTGCAAAGGATATGCTCATGCCACAAAAAAAGGGAACAAGAAAAATACGATTTCCTGTCCCCTTTTTATCGGTCTAAAATAAAATGAATACTATATCACATATAAATGCTATTAAATGTATTTATTGGAGTATCTTTATATCGCCTCAAAATGACTTTTATATAATCACAACTATCTAATAGACTTTTATTTACGAGTATTCCGGTATAGTATATAAGATTAGATATTAATCGCTTCTCTTTATCTGATATTCCTTTGGTCTTTTTCCCTCTTTTTGCTACTATATTTTTCCGGGAATCAAGAAAGCGAATTATCATATTAGCAAAGAAATATGCCACAATGGCAGAAGAAAAGCTAACATTTTTACTTGGGGAAATATGACTAGTTGTCAGTCGACTATTACATTCAACAGTATCAAGCCGTTCATGGCACAATGACGCTAAGTATGAAATAGTACGGTTATTTTGCATCGTTATCACCTTCTTCCCCCCTATCTTCAATGTCAGTTCAACGGGCACATCAAATACAGTATCCATTGGTGTTTCTTTACTATAAACTTCAAGGATTGAATCAGAAAAGATTTGCAGTTCTTCTAGTGGACTTAATGAACACTCCCACCCATTGGCAAACTGCCCACGACAATAATCATGTACAAATAGAAGTAGATACCAAAATTTATCGCAATCAAGTTGTAATTGATGTAACAAAGAAACAATCTTGCTACTCTTTACATAAGATGAATAAGTAAATGGAATTTTGAGAAGTCCGTTATTATATCGTACCTTAAATATCTCCGGTGCAGACGAAGGAAGTTCATACGTTTGTTGACTTTCCTCGTCAAAATCAAAATCCGGTGTATATATCTGTGCAAGTAGAGAAACATACTCTAAAAGTTCGTATTCCTCTTTCACATACTGGTAAAGTGTGAATTTCTGAATTGGCATATCGTAATAATTATGCTGTAAAGATAAAAAATGCCGCTTCACCATAAAAGTAAAGCGACATTTTATTTCAAAGAAGATTCTTCATTGCTTCATCTATCTGCTCATTTTCAAAACTATCCAAATAAATCTGTGTCACCCGTTCGGAGCTATGTCCCAAAGATTCACAAATAATAGATGTTGGCACACCCGAACGTTTCAAAACAGTCGCATAAGAATGGCGGGCAACATAAGTCGTTAAATTCACATCAACCTTCGCAATTTGGGCGACAATTTTCAAAGACTTATCAACTTGCCCCAAAACTTTATGCAGCCTATTTTCCCTTTGCGTAGCAGTTATATGTCGAGTTACATCTAAAATAGGAAAAAGAAAACCTTTACCACCCTTATAATATTTATCAATAATCGCGCTGGCATTTTTCGTAAGGCACAGATTTATCTGTTTCCCTGTTTTTTGTCTGACATAAAACAATCTACCATTTAATATATTCTCCTTTGTTAAACTAGCCACATCACAGAAGTTTATTCCACCACACAAATAGCTAAAGACAAAAATATCTCGGCTGAACTTTACATATTCACTCTTACCTGTTAAATCAGCAGAGATAATCTTCAGTACATCATTCTTCGAAATAGCCCTTTTATCTGTATGAACATTAAACTTATTGATATGAAAATCTTCAAACGGATAATACTCCTTTCCCACACATTTTCTTTTTATAGCTTTATTATACACACTTCGCAAAGTACGAAACTGAATACTTATAGTTGTCTCCTTGTTGCCTTTCGCACGCAACCAACTTTCATAATTCAAAAGCCAACCTTGCGTTATATCCTCAAAACAAATATCAAGATTATCCCCCGTAAACGAATTTAAAGAGTTATACGAGCCTTTATAAGCACGTCTATTACCAAGTTTACCATTTCTCTCAAATTCGTCTATCAAAGCCAAATAAAACTCCCCCACAGTCATGTGCTGGGTTCTTTCGGTCTCCTTTAATAAAGAATAAACAGAATATTCTCTTTGCCTACTATTAAACTCCAGTACCTTTCTTTGCAATTCTTCTTTCTTAGCTAAAATAATTTTCAGAATATAATCACGATTAGGACACTTAGGCTTAGGTTCACCCTTCAAAAAGTTCCAATGTTTGGGATTCACAGAAATACCAAGACTCTGATATTTTCTCTTTTTATCTTTAGTGATTTGAAGCATTAATGGGCTCTCACCATTAGAAAGTGTTTTGGATTTGTAGCAAACTACTGAAATTGAAGCATTCATGTGTCATTTTCCGGTTTACATCTCGGTTTACATCACCGTGCAAAAACCATTCATAAACCAAGTTTTGACGCATAAAAAAAATCAGATAGCTAACAGTGTAACTATCTGATTTCCAGTAGTGGGCGTTGACGGATTCGAACCGCCGACCCTCTGCTTGTAAGGCAGATGCTCTGAACCAGCTGAGCTAAACGCCCTTGTTAATGAGCCGGAAGTGTTTCGTTTTTTGTGTGGGCGTTGACGGATTCGAACCGCCGACCCTCTGCTTGTAAGGCAGATGCTCTGAACCAGCTGAGCTAAACGCCCGTACACTTCCGTTTCAAAAGCGATGCAAAGGTACGGCATTTTTTGAATTCTGCAAACATTTCATGTATTATTTTTCAAGAAAGTTTTTGCGCAATAAAGAAAAGCTCTGATTATCAACAAATAATACAAAAAAGTTTTTTTCTCACAACTTTCACTTCGTCCAGTCTGTCTACCAGATAAAGCAACTTATTTACGAATCACCCGTGCCGGATTCCCGACTGCAACACTGTCGTCGGGAATATCTTTCGTCACAACACTCCCCGCTCCTATCACACAACGATTACCAATCGTCACACCGGGACAGATAATAGCTCCGCCACCAATCCAGCAGTCTTCGCCAATCGTCACCGGATAAGCATATTCCTTAGAGCCTCTTCTTTCCTGATAATCCATCGGATGATGAGGCGTATAAATCTGCACACAAGGACCGACCAGTGTATGAGCACCAATTGTGATATATCCTCCATCCAGGAAAGTGCAATTGGCATTAACAAACACATGTTCACCCAACTTGATTCCGTCTCCGTGATCGCAATGGAAAGGCGGGCATATAATGGAAGTTTCAGGAATCCCCGGTACCAACTTATCCAATAATTCTCTATAACCCTCATCGTACGTACTCATTCCCCGCATACGTGCCAATAGTTTTTTGGCATGTTCAAAACGTACCTGCAACTCCGGTGCAGACATATCAGCCAACTGGCTACTACGCATCTTCTCAACTTCCGTCATACCTTATATTTCTTTGCCGTTAGTAAATACAAACTTCTTTTCGTTCGAAAGAGATTCGTTAAATTCAAACCCTTCCCAAGAGAAGCTTTTCAGATCCTCCGGATTTTCAATTCGATTCTTCAGAATGAACCGTGTCATTTCACCACGGGACATTTTGATATATATCACTATCGAAGCCAATTTTCCATCCTTCCATACTTGAAATTCGGGAGTGATGACATGCACCTCTTTTTCCACCCGCTTCCAATCAAACAAGCTTTTCATCTCGTCACTGGCCAAATTGCAAAGTATGCCGCCGGCTTTCTTGATGTCTTCAATGAACACATCCGTCAAACGGGACTGCCAATAAGAAAACATCGTCTGATTACCCAGTTCAGGCAGCACTACATCTCCTTCCAACCGATAGGAACGAATAACGTCCAAAGGCCTCAACAGTCCATAACAAAAAGAAGTCAGCCGCAAGTGTTCCTGCGCATATTCAAATTCTACTTTCGAGAAATCTTTTGCATTCAACCGTTTGAACACAATTCCGGTATAAGCCAATAAAGCAGGCAGTTCCGGTGTACCCTCCGCATGAAAAGCCTGATAACGCTTGTAATTTTCCACAGCTATTTTAGCATTCACACGCAACAGGCGTTCCAGTTCGTCCACCGAAAACTGTGACATCTGCAAAGCAATCCCGGAAGCTTCTTTTTGAAATCGTGGAACCGTTTTCAAAGGAACTTTCACCTTTGAAGTTTCACTCATAGTCTTGGCACAAGATAGAAGTACTAACATTGTTAAATCTGATTTTATCTTTTCGAAAAACAAAAATAAAAAATAAATCGCTTCTCTTGCTGGCTAATAGACAGATTATCCCTAAATTCAGCCAATAATTAACTTTAATCATTTATTAATAACAAAAACACCCCCATTATGACACACACACTAATCCCCCTGAAAGTGTTATGCTTATTGACAATCTTCTGTTTGTATGGCAGTTTATCCTATGCCAGCGTAAACTCTAAACCTTTTGTTGTCCCCGAACTCAAACAATGGACAGGAAAAGATGGTAATTTCACTCCGGGAACAAATGCGAAGATAGTATGCACCTCTGCAAATCCAGAATTGCTGAGAATAGCCCAAATGTTTGCCGACGATTATCAGCAAATGTTCGGAAAAACATTAAGCGTAACTCAAGGCAAAGCCACACCCGGAGACTTCATCCTATCACTGTCAGCTGACAAAAAGCTGGGAGAAGAGGGTTATGAAATCAAGATTACCGATCGGATCACGACTTCTGCTCCCACCCCGACAGGGCTTTACTGGAGCACACGTACCCTCTTGCAAATAGCAGAACAAAGCCAGGAGCACTCATTTCCCAAAGGAATAATCCGCGACTACCCCGACTACTCCATCCGGGGATTCATGATAGACTGCGGTCGTAAATTCATTCCGATGAGCTATCTTCAGGATCTGGTAAAAATAATGGCTTATTACAAGATGAATACCCTGCAAGTCCATCTGAATGATAATGGATTCAAGCAATATTTTGATAACAACTGGGACAAGACTTATGCTGCTTTCCGTCTGGAGTCCGAAACTTATCCGGGACTCACAGCCCGCGACGGTTCTTATTCTAAAAAAGAATTTATTGATTTTCAAAAACAAGCTGCAACCAACTTTGTAGAGATTATACCGGAAATTGATATTCCGGCACATTCATTAGCATTCACTCATTACAAACCGGAAATTGGGAGCAAGGAGTACGGAATGGATCATCTTGACTTATTCAAACCGGAAACCTATCAATTTGCAGACGATCTGTTCAAAGAATACCTGAAAGGTGACGACCCTGTATTCGTAGGCAAGCGTGTGCATATCGGTACCGACGAATACTCGAATGCCAAGAAAGAGGTAGTAGAAAAACTCCGGGCTTTCACCGACCATTATATCCGGCTGGTAGAAGGCTTTGGCAAACAAGCCGTGATATGGGGCGCTCTCACTCATGCTAAAGGAGACACCCCTGTCAAATCAGAAAATATCATTATGAATGCCTGGTATAACGGATATGCCGACCCAGCAACCATGATAAAAGACGGCTACCAGCTAATCAGCATTCCGGATGCAATGGTTTACATTGTTCCATTAGCTGGTTACTATCAGGATTATCTTAACGAGGTATTTTTATATAAAGAATGGACACCGGCACATATCGGGAAAGCCGTATTCGAAGAAAAGCACCCTGCTATTCTCGGTGGCATGTTTGCCATCTGGAACGACCATGCAGGTAATGGAATTTCCGTGAAAGACATTCATCACCGTGTATTCCCTGCGTTACAAACTCTAGCAGTAAAGACATGGACAGGGAAAGAAACCAGTCTGCCATTCGAAGTGTATAATGAAAAGCGTAGTGCTATCAGTGAAGCCCCCGGAGTCAATCAATTGGGAAGAATCGGCAAGAGTCCGGCATTGGTATATGAGCGTTCTACCGTTGCTCCCAGCAGCACTTCCACTTACCCGGAAATCGGCTATAATTATACAGTCAGTTTCGACATTACCGGAGCACCAGAGAAAAGCGGAACAGAATTGTTCCGTTCACCCAATGCCGTATTCTATCTAGCAGATCCAATTCGAGGGATGATGGGTTTTGCACGCGATGGTTATTTGAATACGTTCCCATATAAAGTGAATCCGGGAGAGAAAGCGACCATTCAGATTGAAGGCGATCATCGTAGTACCACACTCAGAGTAAACGGAAAGGTTGTTGAAGAAATGAACATACAGAAATGTTATTTCAATGCAGGAAAAGATTCTATGAGTTATATACGCACATTGGTTTTCCCGCTCGAGAAAGCCGGAAACTTCAATAGCCGGATAGAGAATCTGAAAGTACACAATTATCGTGTAAGCAAATAACAGAAAACATCTATTCGCAACAAGACAACTTAAACAAAAAACTCCCCCTTTGGCATTCCAAAGAGGGAGTTCTTTTTATTTTGATAAACAGCTAAAGCAGTTTATTTATATTCCTGCCAGCTCTTGATCTGAATATCACCCAATTTCAATTCACAGAATGCTTCGATAAAGGCACTTGCCAGACGAGCATTTGTAATCAATGGAATGTTGTGATCGATTGCACCACGACGGATACGATAGCCATTCGTTAATTCACGTTTGCTATGATTCTTCGGAATGTTTACGATCAGGTCAAACTTATGGTCAGCGATCATCTTCATTACATTATTCTCTGCACCTGGTTTCTCATCCGGCCAGTAAACCGGAGTCGCGTCTACTCCATGAGCATTCAGGAATGCAGCAGTTCCGGCAGTAGCATAAATCTGATATCCCTTAGCAAACAGCATACGGCTGGCATCCAGCAAATCCACTTTCGACTTCATAGCACCGGAAGAGAACATTACTGCTCTTTCAGGAATCTTGAATCCGGTAGCGATCATTGCATTCAGCAATGCTTCAGAGAAATCATCACCGATACATCCAACTTCACCTGTAGAAGACATATCCACACCCAATACCGGGTCAGCCTTGTGCAGACGAGAGAAAGAGAACTGAGATGCTTTTACACCAATCCAGTCGATATCAAATGCAGATTTATCCGGACGTGAGTACGGAGCATCCAACATGATGCGGGTAGCTGTTTCGATGAAGTTACGTTTCAGTACTTTAGAAACAAACGGGAAACTACGAGAAGCACGCAAGTTACATTCGATTACTTTCACTTCGTTGTTACGAGCCAGGAACTGGATATTGAACGGACCGGAGATATTAAGTTCTTTAGCAATCTGACGACTGATTTTCTTGATACGGCGTGCCGTTGCAAAGTAAATCTTCTGTGCCGGGAATACCAGTGTAGCGTCACCGGAGTGAACACCGGCAAATTCCACATGTTCAGAAATTGCGTATTCCACCACTTCACCATTCTGGGCAACAGCATCAAATTCAATTTCTTTTGTATTTTCAAGGAATTGAGAAACAACTACCGGGTATTCTTTAGAAACTTCGGCAGCCATCTTCAGGAAGTTTTCCAATTCTTCGTCATCGTAGCAAACATTCATAGCAGCTCCCGAAAGAACGTAAGAAGGACGAACCAATACCGGATAGCCTACTTTTTCTACGAATCCTTTCACCTCTTCGAGACTGGTAAGTTCCATCCATGCCGGCTGGTCGATACCCAGTTGGTCAAGCATAGCAGAGAACTTGTTACGGTTTTCAGCACGGTCGATAGAGATCGGAGAAGTACCCAATACAGGAACCGACTGGCGGTAAAGTTTCATAGCCAGGTTGTTCGGAATCTGTCCACCTACAGAGACAATCACACCGCGAGGTTGTTCCAGATCGATTACGTCGAGTACACGTTCGAACGAAAGCTCGTCGAAGTACAGACGGTCGCACATATCATAGTCAGTAGAAACCGTTTCAGGGTTGTAGTTAATCATGATAGATTTGTAACCCAATTTGCGGGCTGTCTGAACGGCATTTACCGAACACCAGTCAAATTCTACAGAGCTACCGATACGGTAAGCACCCGAACCCAGTACGACTACTGATTTTTCATTCTTATAATAGTTTACATCATAACCTTCCACTGCATAAGTCATATACAGATAGTTAGTCAGTTCCGGATGTTCGGAAGCAACTGTATTAATACGTTTTACAGCCGGGAGGATACCCATAGATTTACGATGAGCACGCACTGCCAGGTTTTCTTTCTCCATGTTTCCGGTTGGATTCAGTACGAAACGGGCGATCTGGAAGTCGGAGAAACCTAACACTTTAGCTTCACGCATTACATCGGCAGGTATATCTTCTACCTTATTATAGGTAGACAGTTTCGCTTTGTAGTCTACGATATTTTTCAGTTTGCCAAGGAACCATGGGTCAATCTTTGTCAGGTCATGAATACGTTCGATGGTATAACCTTCTTCCATTGCTTGTGCGATAGCGAAAACACGCAAGTCTGTCGGACGAGAAAGCTCTTTATCAAGATCGTCAAAGTGCAGTTCGTCGTTACCTACGAAACCGTGCATACCCTGACCAATCATACGAAGACCTTTCTGGATGATTTCTTCGAAAGAACGGCCGATAGACATGATTTCACCTACCGATTTCATGCTTGAACCGATTTCACGGGATACACCGGCAAACTTCGTCAAGTCCCAACGAGGGATTTTACAGATATAGTAGTCAAGTTGCGGAGCTACGTATGCAGAATTCGGAGTCCCCATCTCACCAATCTGGTCGAGTGTATAGCCAAGCGCTACTTTAGCAGCAACGAATGCCAACGGATAACCGGTAGCTTTAGACGCCAATGCAGAAGAACGGCTCAAACGGGCATTTACTTCAATCACACGGTAGTCGTCCGTATCAGAGTTGAAAGCATACTGAATGTTACACTCACCCACGATACCGAGGTGACGGATACATTTAGTAGAAAGTTCTTTCAACAGAGTCAATTCTTTATCATCCAGTGAACAGGTAGGAGCCACTACGATTGACTCACCGGTATGGATACCCAGCGGGTCAAAGTTTTCCATGCTGGCTACTGTGAAGCAATGGTCGTTAGCGTCACGGATCACTTCAAATTCGATTTCTTTCCAGCCTTTCAACGATTCTTCTACCAGAATCTGTTTAGAGAAAGCAAAGGAGCTTTCAGCCAATTTCAGGAATTCTTCTTCGTCGGCACAGATACCGCTACCAAGACCACCCAATGCATAAGCAGAACGTACCATGACAGGATAACCGATTCTGCGTGCAGCAGCAATGGCATCTTCCATGTTTTCTACTGCCTGGCTAACCGGAGTCTTCATCTCGATTTCGTTCAGTTTCTTCACGAACAAATCACGGTCTTCTGTATACATGATAGCTTCTACCGATGTACCAAGCACCTTTACTCCGTATTTATCAAGAATACCCTGTGTGTAGAGTTCCGCACCGCAGTTCAACGCAGTCTGTCCGCCGAATGCCAGCAAGATACCATCAGGACGTTCTTTCTTGATAATTTCTTCTACAAAATAAGTATTTACGGGAAGGAAATACACTTTATCGGCAATACCTTCAGAAGTCTGAATGGTTGCGATGTTCGGGTTTACCAATACTGAGCTGATACCTTCTTCTTTCAAAGCTTTCAGTGCTTGTGAACCAGAGTAGTCGAACTCTCCGGCTTGTCCGATTTTGAGTGCTCCAGAACCCAAAACGAGAACTTTCTTGATTTCCTTTTCCATTTCTTTTGTTGTTATAATAAGTTGTTATTTCTAAGTTCGTCCATAAAAAAAAATGCGTTACCCTCAAAAAAGGATTAACGCATTACCAAAGAACTAAAATATCGTTTTTGGAGAAAAGAGAAGAAGTCTGCCGTTTCCGGGTGCAAAACATCCGAATGTAGATAATACTTACTTCTGATTTCCTGTTGATTCATTGTTAATATCAAAATTTGTGCAAAGTAACGACATATTTTGCAAATGACAAAAAGAAACGTTCATTTTTTACTGAAATAGTTTACCGCGTCAATGAAACGGTTGTTTTTTCCGTTAGCTTTTTAATGAATACTTTTTTATCATAGTAAGCACAAATCATGAAGTAACTACATTTTGATGTATCTTTCAGTTTTTATCCTTATCTTTGTCGCCATTATATAATAAGGTAATAAAATATGGGAAAAGAAAAAATCATATTGACGGGCGACCGTCCTACCGGAAGACTTCATATCGGTCACTATGTAGGCTCGTTGAAACGCAGAGTTGACCTGCAAAATGCAGGTGATTATAGCAAGATGTTTATCTTCATTGCCGATTCGCAGGCATTGACAGACAATATAGACAATCCGGAGAAGGTGCGTCAGAATGTAATTGAAGTAGCCCTTGACTATCTGGCTTGTGGCATAGATCCGTCTAAAGCTACCATCTTCATACAGTCGCAAATTCCGGAATTATGCGAGCTTAGTTTCTATTATATGGACCTTGTAAGCGTATCTCGCCTGCAACGTAACCCGACTGTGAAATCGGAAATCCAGATGCGCAACTTTGAAGCAAGTATTCCTGTAGGTTTCTTCACTTATCCTATCAGCCAGGCAGCGGACATCACAGCATTCCGTGCAACAACTGTCCCTGTGGGTGAAGACCAGGAACCAATGCTTGAACAGGCTCGTGAAATCGTTCGCCGTTTCAACTATATATATGGTGAGACATTGGTAGAACCGGAAATCCTGTTGCCGGACAATGCAGCCTGCCTGCGTCTTCCGGGAACTGACGGTAAAGCTAAAATGAGTAAATCACTCGGAAACTGTATCTACCTTTCGGAAGAACCGGAAGAAATCCAGAAGAAGATCATGAGTATGTATACCGATCCGGGACATCTCCGTGTACAAGACCCGGGAAAGATTGAAGGTAACACCGTATTCACTTACCTTGACGCCTTCTGCCTCCCCGAACATTTCGAACGCTACTTACCGGATTATCCGAATCTGGCAGAATTGAAAGCACATTATCAACGCGGCGGACTGGGCGACGTAAAAGTGAAACGTTTCCTGAATTCTATTATGCAAGAAATACTCGAACCGATTCGTAATCGTCGTAAAGAGTTCAGCAAAGATATTCCGGCTATCTATGACATGCTTCAGCAAGGATGCGAAGTAGCCAGAGCTGCTGCTGCCGAGACTTTGGCAGATGTGAAAAAAGCAATGAAGATTAATTATTTCGATGACAAGGAGTTAATCGAGGAACAGGTAAAACGTTTCTCACAGGAATAAGGAAGTTTGCATAAAAACGTATCATATAAAGTAAAGGCTGCCTACTCTAAGAAAGAATGGCAGCCTTTATTATAATATATAATTTAAGATTTAGCTAACTTCATCTTCATCATTCTTGAATAATACATCCTTTAATTTCTGATAAAGGAATGAAAGTATCAGTAATATCAGTCCGAGAATGATGAATACAATGATCTTACCGATAGTAGGCATTGCCCACAAATCATCAAATACAAGTTTAAGCAGAACGATTCCAAAAGTCGAAAGGCTTATCATGCGCATGACTTTCTGATGCAAACGCATCCCTAGTCCCATCTGAACAAATCCGGCAATACTTAATGAAAGCGAAAGTCCGGCACTGAAATCATCCACTCCTACCTGCCAGAGGAAAGAGCGTACCATTGTCACCCAAAGAAGAGTGACCAGAATATTGAGATAAATAGTGAAACGACTCTTGATGCCGATTAATAGATAGTATTGGCGTGCCACATAGCATATATTCGCTATTACAAATGCTGCCGTGAACCATCGTAGTACAACAGGCACAAAAGCCATGTTCTCCCATTGATCTCCCCATATATTTATGATATATACAAGCGTATTTATCCCAATAGCTAACATATAGAAAGTCAGACATTGGGTGATCGGGAATCGTTTTCTAGAAGCATAACAAACACTCGAAATGGCAATGGCAGTAAACAAGAACATTGCTCCGCTCCTCGTAGCTCCCTCAAAATGCAGGTGAAACTCCATCATAAATGTATAATAAAGTATGGCTACAGAGACAAAAAGCATGAAAGGATTCCAGAAACCATATTTCAGTTGACGGGCTGTAGAGAAGAATGGTCTATAATACCCCATCAACAGAGCAAATGCTCCCATAGCCAGCCCTACAAACAAAGAGGTGGCAAATGAACTGTTCAGGAAAATAGTGCTGACAGCATGATGCTCATGCATTACTACATTATATATATCCATCAGGTAAGAAATAAAGGTGAGTCCCACCAGTATCTTTGCCGCATATTCATATACCCGGATTCTCGACTTGATATAAAGCCATAATAATAACACCATTTCTGACGCCCAAACTAATGTTATATAGTTTCCATCCAACTGAATCGGAACGGTAATAGAGACAAATGTCAACACAAGCCCCAGAGTGGTATACACCAGGAATTTATAGTCTTTCCGGCTCTTCCATAACCAAAGCACCAGTCCTAAATTAACAAGAGCAATGAACAGGCTCAACAAACCGCTTGCTTTGAAAGACCATCCCATATTCCGCAAGAACAAAGCTCCCGAAAGCAGATAAATAAAGTTATTCGTTATAATGACGAATACCAGCCCCCGACTCATTGTTCGCATATCTTCCCCACGAAGAATAGAGAACACCGGAAGTAGAAAGATAAAATAAAACAGAGTGGTAAACAAAAACAAGTGCCCCGAAATAACTGTAGAACTGGAGGTATAGCTAAATAAAAGAAAGATTCCCATTATCAGCCAGGTAAAGACAAATGAGATCATCGGAAGCTCACCCCACTTCTTATAAATGGAAAGTCCGAACATACCGAGATTCAGGATACTTACATAAGTGAACAGTACCAGATAACTTCCCTCTCCACTGCTTACGATGAAAGGTGCAAGAAATCCTCCGACAAGTGAAATGATGGCCAGTTCGCGCCGATTGTATACCACAGACAGAACAGACATAAATACAGTGACGCCTATCAGAATGATAAACGCCATAGTCTGCGAGAAGATATGATAATAATGGAATGCAATGGCAACCGTAAGATAGAATACAGCAAAAGCGCCACCCGCAAGCAACGAGCTAAATGTACGATACTTCTTTTGCAACCGTTCGGCAACGGCCAGTAATACAGCTCCCGTCAGGAAACCAAGTACGGTACGGAAAGTCTCATTGATCCAATTCTTATCAATAGCATACTTCACAAAGAAGCCTACACCGATGACGAATATTAGGATACCGATCTTTCCGAAGAGATTCTCACCGATGAACTTCTCATAGTTCACTTGTTTCTTTTGTTTCGGAACAGCCTCAACACAAACATCTTCCAGTTCTGTTTCAACCGTCTTTTCACGTGTTCCTTCCAGTGCCTCACGGATAACTGTTTCAACAACCGGCTTCTGTTTTTCCGGCACAGTTTCTTTTTGCAGTTTAGTCTCTAGTGTCGAAGTTTTTTCTATTATTTGAGGTGATGCAGAGATATCTTCGTTTTCCTTTTTCAATGCTTCTCCTTCAGGCTTTACCTTTTCAGTAACCCTTCTTTGCTGAACTTTGAGATAATCATCCATCCGTTTTTTTATCTCGTTCAGTTCTCTTTCTATCTTCCCAAAACGATTATCCAGCCTACTCAATAAAACAAAAAACATAATTAAAACGAGTAGTGCGTATACGGTATTTATATCGTCCATAATATTTTAGATTTGAGTTCCATATCACAAATATATAAAATATTGCTACACAGAGCGATTATTCCAGTAAGAATGATTCAAATCAAGAGTGAATTAACAGAGATTCAAGCCCTTTCACTTTGCTTTGTATGTAATTTCATTATAGCTAATCAGAATATCATTATAGCTAAAAGGAAGATGCTAATAGCAAAAACAAATATGCTAATAGATTATTTTTTTCATTGGGATGATTAAAAAAAACATTGCAGTGTTTGCCACAATTAATGCAATGACTTTAGAAAGCACTGTAATGACATTTTTCGATATGTAATGTGATGAATACGGTAATGAGAAGCCCTCCCTTCACCCGCAAACAGTTTATTCATCGAGAGTTCAGAAGAAAGGTGAAGAGGATTGAAAAAATAGCTATTTGCAGGGGAAGTGTGGAGTACCTCTTATTCCCCCTCTAAAGCGTAGCTTTAGGTAGGCAAAAGTTATGCTTTACGTTCCCTAAAGCTATGCTTCTTCAAGGTAAAACAACCTACATTTATAATCAGTGTAAGCGCTTCCATATACCTCAAACTCATAATCAAAAGCCCAGGCAAGTATTAATGGTCCTAAAATAAGAAAAGAAAAGGCAGCTGAAAGCGAAAATACCTTATTTCAGGATTCGCTTTCAGCCGCCTTCTCTCTTTCAGCAGGCGATCACAAAGAATCGCCGAATACTGAAATTATATGATTACTGTGCTGATTCGACCAATACTACACGGTTCAGAATCGGTTGACCGAATTTGTCAACACCACCACCGGCTGCAACTTTCAATCTATCGGCAGAGATGCCATACTTCTTAACGAGCAGGTCTTTAACAACTTGTGCACGTTCCAAACTCAACTTCTGGTTGAAAGCCGGAGTACCTGTTGCAGAGTCTGCATATCCGTTGATTGTGTATGTAGCGTTCGGAGATTCTTTTATCTTGCTGGCAAGATATGACAAGTTCATTTCTTCCTGCGGAGACAATTTATCAGAACCGATCTTGAAGAATACAGTACGTGGAGCAATATTAGTATCTGTTATAACAACTTCTTCAGTATCTTCTACTTCAACCGGTTGTTGTGCATTTGCCAACTGCTGTTGTAATTGCATATTAGCTGCTGCCATTGCATTCATCTGGTTACGCATCTGGTTCAATTCAAGTTCAGAGATAATCTGTGGAACCGGACGTTGGAATCCGCGAGTCGGGAAATAATAAGTTACACCAATAGTAGCACCTAAGATACCATCGTAGTCAGGTTTACCTGCGTGCTCTCCATCAAACTTACCTTCCAGACCTGTTGCACTCAATTCCAGATTCAAGTCAACAGCATTCGACAAACGGAAGCGGTTGATAATACCTGCATTGAAAGTAGCGGAGTTAGTGTGAGGACGAGAATAAGCATGAGCCCAACCGGCACCAATATAAGGGATAATTTCATATACACGGTTCGGATTGTATCCACCGAAAAGTGCATTCAGGTTAATCATCAAATCACCATGCAAGTTCATGTAGTCCCATCTTTGTTTGTAAGAACCATCTTCTCTCGGACCGCCAACCACATAATTAGCATTTTCGCTGGTGGTAAATCCTTTGGCTTGTAATCCGCTGTACTGCAAACGCAATCCGAATCCCGGAGTTACCCATTTACCAACAGACACGTTAAATGTGGGAGCAACACGATCTCTGAACTTACCGATATGGTCATTGTTTCCATACAATACCTGGGCACCTCCTCCTACAGAGAAGAACCAGTTACTCCAGAAAGGATTAGTTATTACTTGATATTTATCTTGCACCTGAATCACTTCGTATTCAGTTACAGTCATTGTCTGCTGCGCAGAAGCGACAGACGCAACGCCGGCAAATGCCAGCAACATCAGAATCTTTTTCATATACCTAATAGTTAAGTGGTTATTTAAATCTTTTTCTTTGTTGAACTATTTAAATAACACGAACTGAACTAAAAGGTTTTAGGAAAAGATGAATTTATTTGTTTTATTTGAATAATCTTTCGATGTCCTCCTCCTTAATGGTTGTCAAAACGGTTTTCCCATCGGGTGTGTAATTCGGTGAGGGACAGGCAAAAAGGTTGTCTACAAGGCTTACCATTTCTTCATTACTCAACACCTGTCCGTAGACAATAGCCGCTGCCCGCGCCAATGTTAATGCCAGAATATTTTGGATTTCTTCCTTAACGTCATTCCCTTTTTCCATCGCTGTATGTAGCATATTACGCACCAGTTCGACCGGATTCAGTCCTTCAATACCCGAAGGGATGCCATTGATGGCATAGCTACCGCCTCCCAGATTGCTCAAATCGAAGCCGACTGCCGACAAATCATCCATAATGCTTTGAAGAACAGCAGCTTCTGAAGCCGGTAATTGTAATATTTCCGGGAAGAGAACGCCTTGAGATACTCCCTGTTTCTGTTGAATCTGTACCATATAGCGATCAAAAAGCACCCGTATATGTGCCCGGTGTTGATCGATTAGCATCAGACCCGATTTAACTGAAGTCAAAATAAACCGCCCTTTAAACTGCAAATGCTGATTTCCTTTTTCCATCACCGGTTCGTTGGCATACAAAGTAGAAGAAGCGGCGGATGTCACCGTCTCTATCTTTTCTTCCACGAAGGCCGGTTCGCCTCCAATAGAAGAATCCTCCCAATCCATTTCGGGTTCCGGCTGCGGATTATTCATCTTACTGGCTTTTGTCAGCCCTCCGTACAATTCCTCCCATTCTACTTTCGAACGACTATACGATCCGCCACCACCGCCACCGGCAGAGACTTTAAACGGATTATAATCTGTATTATAATGTACCTTCGGAGGTTCGGAAGATATCTTTTCCTCAAATGCCGGAATATCAGGCATATCCTCCGTATCAAAATCAATGGAAGGGATAGCACTGAACTTACCCAACGATTCCTTAACGGATGCTGAAAGTATCTGCCAGATAGCCTGCTCATTCTCAAACTTGATCTCGGTCTTTGTCGGGTGAATATTCACATCAATATTAGCCGGATCTACATCAAAATAGATAAAATAGGAAATCTGTTCACCGGCGGGAATCAACTGCTCATAAGCCTCCATGACTGCCTTATGAAAATAAGGATGGCGCATATAACGTCCGTTGACAAAGAAATACTGATGGGCTCCTTTCTTACGGGCAGTCTCCGGTTTGGCTACGTATCCGGAGATTTTCACCATGGTAGTGTTCACGTCTATATTCAGTAATTGCTGGTTGAGCTTCTTACCGAAAATAGCAAGAATACGCTGGCGTAACTGTGATACCGGAAGATTGAACAGTTCCGAATCATTACTATAAAGCGAAAAGGCAACTTCCGGATGCACCAAAGCGATACGCTCAAATTCGGCAAGGATGTTGCTCAATTCAGTGGAATTAGCCTTTAAAAATTTACGACGGGCAGGCACATTAAAGAACAGGTTCTTTACAGAGAAGTTACTTCCTTTAGAACAGGATATAGCCTCCTGGCTCTCCACTTGAGAACCCGCAATCACCAGTTTCGTTCCCAGTTCTTCCGATTCCGGACGCGTCTTCAGTTCTACCTGCGCCACTGCTGCGATGGATGCCAATGCTTCCCCACGAAATCCCATGGTACGCAAAGCAAACAAGTCCGCAGCTTCCCGTATCTTGGAAGTAGCATGCCGCTCAAAAGAGAGACGGGCATCCGTTTCGGACATTCCTTTTCCATCATCAATCACCTGAATACAGGTTTTACCCGCATCAGTCACTAACACATGTATATTTTGCGCATCTGCATCAATCGCATTCTCCACTAGCTCCTTGATAACAGATGCCGGACGTTGTATCACTTCACCGGCAGCAATCTGGTTAGCTACCGAATCAGGTAACAAATGAATGATATCGCTCATACTTCGTAAATTAACAATTAAAAACTCCAGCTTCCTGTTGCTAAATAATGCCACAGATAGAGAAGGAAGGCAATGATTATCAGTATAATTCCGAAAGAAACCGGTTTGCGGCCACTTGCTTTTCTTCTTTTCAAATGTGTAGTACCTTCGACGAATTTACCGCGAATATCTTCCGGATTAAATTCTTTCTCCGGCAGCATCCCCAAGTCACGTTTGGCGTTCTCCTCCATCTTAGCGAGCTTTTCTTTCCGCTCGTCTACATAAATGTATTGATGATTAAAGCCCCGGGGCTTTCTCATTGAGTTAAACATTCCCATACTACTTCATATTTATTAAGTTTCGCTTTTCTGTCTTTGGTCGCCGGTCGGTAGTCGGCTTCAATGTTTCTCCCGCACGCTTGCTGCGCCAGTTGAAAATATCGTCCTTATTTAGCGGACGGACATAGTCGAACCAGGCAAAAGTGGGAAGACGCAGTTTATCAGGCGGTATCTGGTCCATCGGATACATCGTTCCGTTGGATTTACCGATAAAAAGTCCTTTTTCCATTCTCTTATCCTTCATATAAAGATGCAGCATACTACCTTCCAGACAATTAAATCCGGTCATCGTACTGTCTTTCTCTTCAGGATAAAAAGCTGTCAGCACATTACCGATCACTTCAATATGGCGCATATCTCCATTAACGAAATAGGCTTTCATCTCCTTGCCGGACACTTGATTATAGTGAATAGAGTCTTTCATCTCCACTGTCAACGCCTGGTTGATAATGTGCGCCCAGTCAATCGTGCTGTCATTCATATAAATCTTGATCTGCTCACCAAGCAGTTGCTGTCCGTCATTCCAAAGAATAGGGTCAGTATACATGGTCATACAAGAATCTTTCGAATTATAGACCAGTGAGTCACATACTCCCTGAACATCTGTACGATACATACGTACTTTATGGTAAGCCTTCATCAACCGGTACAAAGAATCGGTATTCAGATTATAGGACACCATCTGCAAAGTATCCCCATGCATATAAAGACTGTCTCCCTGTGAATAATCGATAGCAACAGCACGTTTTGTTGCAAACGCGGAGTCCGTCAATTCATTATAGAAACAATAATCGCCCGTCAGCATATTCTTATTGATGGAGTCTGTCATCTTCACATTATCGAATGCTTCTCCGTAACCGATTATCCGGTCATAGAACAGACTGTCGCCTACAAGTTTCTTCCCCTGATTGGTCAGGACCGAACGGTCCAACAATTCCGCTTGTTCGGTCAATGTGTTATAGAATCCCCGTTCCGAATAGATATGATTATTATCACTGACAATATTGGAAGGTCCGAGAATCACTGCTATTTTGTTTTCGGTATTATACCTCAATGTATCGGAGGTCAACACAAACTTAGGGTTCACCAACTTCACATCATGGTTGAATACCGACTGTTTTGTTGCAGGGCTATATTCGCCCCAGTCAGAAGTCAGTACATTCTCTTCATCCATCAAAGTTCCCCCCTCGAAATAATATCCGAGATCATAGAGACGGTCGTAGTTCAAACTGTCCGTCAGCAGGGTCGTGTTCCGATTAATCATCTTCACATTTTCACGAAGTTGCGCAATTTGCGTCATTCCGTCATAATAAAGATAATCACCATAGATGAACAAGGTGTCTCCCTGTTCCATACGCACATTGCTGAAGGCTTCTACGGAGTTGGTTTTCTCAAAAATCAGTGCACTGTCACAGTACATATACATACTGTCATGGCGCAACTTCACGTTACCAATCAACACCTGCACATCCGGACGTGCCAGCTTATCCGCCTGTCCTTCGTCAGCATGGAGCAAGTAAACTTTGGTCTTTTTATTCTCCGGTTGCTTCTTGTTGTCCGATTGTTTCTTATTACCCGCCGGCGTTTTGGTTTTGGGAGCCGTCTTAGACGTATCCGCAGTCGATTTTGTCGAAGCCCCTGCCGTGGGTTTCTGTCCCGTCGGCCTCACTTGTGCCACAAGACATACACCAAACAGGCATAGAAAGCCTATAAGGAGCCATCTATGCCTGTCTTGTTGTTTATTTTTCTTATTCTTTTTCAGCATATAAAGTCAAAGCAAGGTTATATCAGTCATTCTTGACCCAACCCGGATACTTGAAGTCACACTTCTGCCAGTTTTCGTTGATGCGTACATAAGTGTGTTTTTGCTTGTTCAGAATCCATTTCTGCAACACCTCTTCGCGACGCTTATCCATTACGATTTCTTTCAGATCCTGATAGTCTTCCGCGATGGTTGCTTTATGACCATTGATTTTAGTTTTCAATTTCACGATAGCGCATACTTCTTTTCCATCTTTCTCATTAATCATTGTAAAAGCCTTGGAAATCTCGCCAACATTCATCTTATCCACTACCTTAGCAACGTCTTGAGGAAGATCCTGCATCTGGAACTTAGAAGTAGTGATACCTGAATGTTCATTGATGTTCACCATGATACCGTGATTGTTGCGGGTATCCTTATCTTGTGAGATAACGGCAGCGGCATCATCAAATGTGAATTTGTTAGCACGAATATCATCTGCAATAGAATCCAGACGGGCACAAGCCTCGGTCAGTTCTTTTTCCGAGACTTTCGGACGCAACAGGATATGGCGGGTATTAACACGGTCACCACGCTTCTCAATCAACTGGATAATATGGAAACCAAATTCCGATTCTACAATTTTGGAAACTTTCTTCGGGTCCTGCAAGCTGAATGCCACATTCGCATAAGCGGGGTCCATCATACCACGTCCCATAAATCCACATTCACCACCTTTAATGGCAGAAGCCTTATCTTCAGAATACAAACGGGCCAATGTAGAGAAGTCGATTTCTCCTTTTGTCACACGATCCGTATAATCACGCAGTGTCCTCTTTACATCCTCGATTTCCGAAACGGGTATTTTGGGTTGCAAAGTAATAATCTGCACTTCCACCTGTGTAGGAATGTAAGGGATACTATCCTGTGGAAGATCTTTGAAGTAACGGCGTACTTCTGCCGGAGTCACTTTGATATCTCCTGCCAGTTTCTGCTGCATCTTCTGAACCGTCAATCCGTCACGTGCATTATCACGCAAAGTTTCACGAATCTGGGTGGATGTTTTATTGAAATACTCCTCCATTTTCTCTCTGGAACCGATCTGCTGGATGTACATATTGGTCATCATATCCACACGCTGGATGATTTCCGCTTCGGAAACCTCGATACTGTCCAACTTTGCCTGATGCAGGAATAACTTCTGCACAGCAATCTCTTCAGGAATTACACAATAAGGATCGCCTTCGAATCTGCGTCCATTATACAAGGCATCCATACGGGCCTCTTCTACATCTGATTTTAAAATAGCTTCGTCACCTACTACCCAAACTACTTCATCAACCACATTATCTTGTGCATAGGTTGCCACATTAGCAAATATTGCCAGGACAAGGGTAACAACAAATCTAAAGTTCACAAACTTCTTCATTCTTTGTATTTAATAATTATATATAATCTTCTTCTTACTTACCGCCTGCTGATACAAGTCGTTCTTTACCTGTTCCATAAAGCTCACCCGTTTCTGATTTACCAGTAAGTCTTTCACTTCCGAGCGGGCAAATTCATACGGTTTCTCCTCACCAACTCCGCGATAATCGCTCACATTCAGGAAATAATAATAAGCCGTATCTTTCAATTCTACCTGACGGTGTTTGTTTACGTACTCTTCCGGTGCCTCTACTTTCAACGGAATCATGTCCAGGACATCGGTCACGGACACCCATTTATCATAGAAATATTCATATTTCACCGCATTCTGCAAACTATATTTTTCCAGGCTCTCGATAGCATCCTGTTTTTCCGACTTATACCATCTGCGCACATTGTTCAACTGGGGAGCTGTCAACGGCACTTTAATAAACAATCCCTTAATCAACGGACCTTCCAGTTTAAATAATTCCTTGTTTTTGCCGTAATACTCTGCTATCTCGTGTTCGGAAATATCATTCGCCAACTTCTGGCTAATCAACTCCTGCTGATAAGTATGCATTATCAACGCTTTCCGATAATTCTCCACCAGCTTGTCTACATCCACATTATCGGGGATATTGTTCGCAGCTTTCTCATACAATAAAATCTCTTCCGCCCAACTACGAATATAGTGCTCGGTGAAGAGAATGCTATCATCTTTTGACAATCCGACCGGAAGCACGGACATCAAATCTTCTTTATATAAAAAATTACCGTCCACCTCTACCAAAGGAGTCTTTCCTTTGTGGTCGTGCTGTTCCTTGCACGCTCCACAACCAAGAAGGGTAATCAGTAAGAGGACTAATATTCGCATCGGCAACTAAAATCTACTTATTTAAGGTACGAAGATAGTGAATAATCGGTTACATCAGTTATTATTAACTGTTTTTAAAACCTCTTGGTTTATTTCAACCTTACCGGACTCACTCAATTCCCGCATCCAGCACGTGTCAAGATAGCTTCGATAATCCTTTCGAACCCGATCAATTACTTCCCGATAATCATCCGGACCTTTCATTTTTTCGCCTACTACAATAGTAAAAGGATAAGACATCAAAGGATCAAAATCACCCTTCTTAAAAACCAGTTTATCTATATATTTATTGTCTCCGTCGGCAAAAATTCCTTGTTCAACTTGTATCTTTTCCTCCCCGGATGTATTAAAAGTTTGCCGAAGCTTGTCCGCCCACTCTTTTTCCGGCACTTTCTTCAGCATTTTTTTGGCTTGCTTTGCCGTCTTTTTATCAACGCAATGAAGTACGACTCCTCTATACCGGGGGCTCTCCCACCGATAATCCGACGAATGAAATTTAAAATAAGTAGCCAATCCCGCCCAGTCATTAGCTGCGGGCAAATCTATTTTCTGACGTGTTATCTCTTCCACCAAATAGTTTTCATCAGATTCCCGCAAGGCATAAGGAATTTCCGGATGCTTTTTATCGATATTCCGGCTTTCATAATCCAGCAATGACTTAGCTATAAATCCTTCCAACTGCCGTTTGACAGCTTGAGGATGAGAAGAGGCAAAATGCGTGAACATAGTTCCGGTGTATGCTTGTCCGTCAATCGTAAACAGGGTTTGTTCTGTACGGCCTTTCGCCAGCAGTTCTTCCATTGCCGCCTGATTGGGAGCATACTGCCATGCTTTTTTCAAGCGTTCGAGCACCGCGCCTGTACCTTTGTCCAAAATCTCCTTGCGCCGTAACCGTTCCATTAACCTGGCACTGACATTTTCGTAAGCAGCTGTTTCCTCCCGATCCATCACTTTCAAGATATGAATCCCTTCAGGAGTGAAAAAGGGCCGCGATGCCATACCTTTTGCCAGAGAGAAAGCAACATTCTCAAACTCGCTCGTTGTTTCCAGACATTCGATCCATCTACTTTGCTTATCATCCGAGTATATTTCGACCAAACGGTTAAAGTTCAAATCCGGCTGATTCTGTATCATCCGGTATATAGAATCCATCCGCGTTTTTTCTTCTTCTAAATGCCGGGAAGTGATTGTCTGTGGCAAACGTTTGAAAATCTGCATCACCTGTACCCTGCCGCTACGTGCTTTCAACCCCATCTTCTGATAGATAGCACGGGCACAACTATCCATCACTTGCCTGTCTATCAGATAAGATTCCACCAACTCGGTCCGGCATTTCTCCTGTTGTTTACGAAAAATAGAGGTCGTATCAAGTCCGGCAGCCCTGGCTGCTTCCACTTTCAACTTCGATTGAGCGAAAAGTGCCGCATACTCTTTGGACGAAAGTCTGGCATTTGAACGTTCCGCATAACGGCGGTATGCATATTCAAATTCCGAACGGAGTATCTCTCTTCCGTTAACACGCATCAATACCGGATCTTCCTGTGCAAAGACCGCGACTACAAAGAGAGAAATACATCCCAACAACAGGCTTCTTTTCATCATCAACTTTTATTTTTCAAACAACAAACGGTTAGCAGTGAACACCCTGCTGATTATACAGCCTGTTCACCGTTCACCGTTAATAGTTCACCGTATCTATCTATTATTCCGGACGGCTATAGTTAGGCGATTCACTGGTAATCGTCACGTCGTGCGGATGACTTTCCATTACACCTGCATTGGTAATGCGGGTAAACTTAGCGTCATGAAGTTTCTCAATGTTAGCAGCGCCACAGTATCCCATACCTGCACGCAAACCACCAGTCAGCTGATACACAACTTCGAAAAGCGTACCTTTATAAGGAACACGGGCAGCGATTCCTTCGGGAACAAGCTTCTTCACATCAGCAGTTCCACTCTGGAAGTAGCGGTCTTTCGAACCGTTCTCCATTGCTTCCAATGAACCCATGCCACGATAGGATTTGAATTTACGACCATTGAAGATAATAGTGTCACCCGGAGATTCTTCTGTTCCGGCAACCAATGATCCGATCATTACGCAATATCCTCCGGCAGCCAATGCTTTCACCACGTCGCCCGAATAACGCAAACCACCATCGGCAATCAAAGGAATACCTGTACCCTTCAACGCTTTTGCTACATCATAGACAGCCGATAACTGTGGAACACCTACACCGGCAACCACCCGAGTGGTACAGATAGAACCCGGGCCGATACCTACTTTCACAGCATCTGCACCAGCTTCCACCAAAGCTTTGGCAGCTTCTCCGGTAGCAATGTTACCTACCACAATATCAATATTCGGGAAGCGTTTCTTTGCTTCTTTCAGTTTTTCAATCACAAACTTAGAGTGTCCGTGAGCTGTATCAATCACGATTGCATCTGCACCGGCATCCACCAATGCCTGCATACGTTCCAGCGTATCGGCAGTAACACCTACACCGGCAGCTACACGCAGACGCCCTTTGGCGTCTTTGCAAGCCATCGGTTTATCTTTTGCTTTTGTAATATCTTTATAAGTGACAAGACCGATCAACTTTCCGTCCATTCCGACAATCGGAAGTTTCTCAATCTTATGTTTCTGAAGAATCTGTGCAGCAGATTCCAAGTCAGTAGACTGGTTAGTAGTCACCAATCTTTCTTTCGGAGTCATGACAAGATCAATATGTTTTGCCATGTCTCTTTCGAAACGCAAATCTCTGTTGGTTACAATACCCACCAAATAACCTTCATCATCTACCACAGGGATACCACCGATTTTATATTCCGCCATGATGTCCAGTGCATCCTGAACAGTAGAACCTCTTTTAATCGTTACAGGATCATAAATCATACCATTTTCGGCACGCTTTACGATAGCAACTTGTCTTGCCTGTTCTTCGATAGACATATTTTTGTGAATCACACCGATACCACCTTCACGAGCAATGGCAATCGCCATTTTCGCTTCGGTAACTGTATCCATGGCAGCCGTCACAAAAGGTATTTTTAACTCAATGTTTTTTGAAAACTTAGTCGAGAGATCGACAGTGCGCGGTAAAACTTCAGAATAAGCGGGGATCAACAATACGTCGTCGTAAGTCAACCCATCCATTACAATCTTATCAGCAATAAATGACATAGGGCTATGCGTTTAAAAATTATTGCGTGCAAATATACGGTTTTTATTCAAAATGCGCAAACTGTGCGCCAGAATATTTAATGAGGGGAGCTAATTAATACTTATCAGAAAGAATTGCCTTAAAAGAACACATTCAAAGAACCGAATTAAAGAACAACTTTAAAGAACAAGATTATGGAAAGGCAGATTTTTATTAATGAGATGCAAGCTCGTTTCAATTTAAGAAAACCACGTAGCGAGAAGCCAACCAATCTCTATTTAGTATGCAGAATAAACAACAAACAAGTTAAACTATCTACAGGGGTAAAGATATATCCAGACCACTGGAATGAAAAAAGACAAGAAGCATATATCAGCGTACGCTTATCAGAATTAGATAATATAAATAACACTATAGTGAACAAGAAAATCACAAAACTAAAAGAATATTTCATCGAATTTAAGCATTATCTTTGTATGCATCCAGACGAGATTGGAGAAAGTATGAAACTATTAAAACAACACATATATAAAGATAGGATGAAGAAAGAATTACAGAAACCCGCAACTTTTATAATGAAACAAATTATAGAAGCAAAGACTTGTGCAGAAAGCAGCAAGAAACAATATCGTTCTAACATAGACAAATTCGAGCGTTTTCTCAAAGAGAATGAAATCCCCAATACATGGGAGAGCATGAATTTAGATACCATTAATCGCTACCAAAAGCAAATCATAAAAGAAAATCCATTGCATCCTCATAACACTTTGCGTAACATAATTAAAGGAACTATATTCAATTTACTAGGAATAGCAGATAAAAGGCTGGATATTCCTTTCAAATGGTCTGACAGCAATCTAAACAGTTTTGAGTTCGTGAAAGATAAATCCAACAAAGAATTAGCAGACAACAAAAAAGTTTCATTAACAGAAGAGCAACTGAATAAATTCTACAAGCATATCATCACAGGAACAGAAAGACAAATAAAGAAATACACAGAAATCAGAGACTTATTCATACTACAATGTTTAGTTGGGCAACGAATTGGCGATATGCAAAAATTCTTTAATGGAGATAATGAAATGGACGAAGAAGCAGGAACCATCTCCATTATACAACAAAAGACAAAAGCCAGAGCTATAATTCCACTATTGCCATTAGCCAAAGAAATTATATCCAAATATGAGAATAAAGAATTATTATATTATAAAGAAAGAAAGTCCATTGTCAATGAAGCCTTAAAAGAAGTAGCAGAACAAGCAGGATTAGACGAGCCTATCACTTATGAAGAAAACGGGATTAAACAAACCCAACCTCTTTATAAATTACTGCATACACATACAGCAAGGCATACTTTTATCACAATATTGTGTAGAAAAGGCATCCCCAAGGAAACTGTTATTATAGCGACAGGACATGAAGATACAAAAATGATAGACAAAGTTTATTCTCATTTAAACAGTAAAGATAAAGCAAAGAAAGTCTCTAATGCTTTCAAAAGTTTAAATAATGGCATTTTCAATATGGGCAAGGTGGAGACAAATTCTCTCAATGAAGCGAAGCCTATGAATGATGTGACTAATAATATCACCTTCGATACTCTGTTAGACACTCAATTTTTTGCGTCTAAAATCAATAAGGCTATAGAACTGAAATCACAAGTAGGTCATTTGAAAAATGGAAAACTGTGTAGCTATGACAATGAAATCAATTCCCTTATAAGTGAGATAGAAAAATTTTCCCAATCTTCCACTTCTGATTCTGATGTGGCAAAACAATATGTGAAACAGTTATCTGTTGGGAAGCTATCAGACTTGTATGATAGTTTTAGAGAAATGATTATCAAGTGTGTTAAAATTGGTATCAGTAAGGATGCAATTATGCAGTTTATCAATAAGGCTTTGGAAATAGGCTTGTTGGATAATGAAAGATTCGCCAATATAAAAGAAATCACTACAGCCTTATTGGATAAAAGAAACAAGGGCTGACAAGTTTTCGAGGAAATCAAGGTTTCTGGTAAGCCTGAACATCATATTCTCCCCGAACAGCTACGGTTCAGGGGAGAATTTTTGCTTTATCGCATCCTCAACTCAAATATTCCACAATTTCGACTTGTCGTTTGGTGATGCGGTCGGAACTTTATACCTTTGCAACGTGATTGAAGGTCAGAAATGACCGAGTTTCTCGTCACCCAGATTCACTACTACAAACCTAAATCTACTCCAAATGAAAGAACTGACCTACGCTGACATTCGTAAAATGGCACTAGAGCACGGTATCAAGGACACAAGGCTTCACATTGGGCTTTGGGCTACTGACCGATACATCAAAATGCGCAAAATGGTTCAAGGTAAGACATATACAATCTACTTGCCGCATCATAAACAGGAACAGGAATGATTTTCGAGTTCCAAACCTGCCACCAAGCTAGCGGAAGAGGGCATATCTTCACTTCATAAAGCTCTCAACACTAAATTTAAAGAATGTTTACGAAGCGTTTGGACACCTCACCGAAGTGCAGTATCTTTGCACTACCAACATGAGATAAGAGTGGTATCACTGAAACTACTGAATTGCCCCACTTGAAGTATATCTGAAATCTACTATTTGAATTTATGCCACTCACTACATCAAGATTCATATTTTATTCATTCAAATTAATGGACTAATGTTAAGAAACTTAGACCTCAATACTTCAAACAACTTCCTTGAAGACATACCGAGAGCTATTTTAAGGAAGCGAGATGTTATCAAACTCAAGATGCAACGATTCAAAGACGTGAAGGTTTACTTATACAGTACCATAGTACCAGAGTACTTATCAGGTAAGCACATGTTAGAAGAACTTGAATCAAATGTATTATTTCCATATCTCATACCGTACATCGCCAATACGACAATCTACAACCCCAGACTTGTCTTCAATTATGTAGAGGGGGGAATAATACACATAATTTTATGCTTTGAGCATGAATCAAGGCAATGAACGATTTATGAATTTCCAATTATGAACAACCAAGAAGAATTTAGCTTTGAAGAACTACGTAGGCTTGCATTGGCTCACCAAGTAAAGGACAACAAAACCGTGATTGGAATATGGGCTAAGCTCAATGGATATTCCAAGAGACGCAAGCAAAGAGATAACAAGGTTTACACCGTTTACATCAAGATGAGCAATAATAAATCTAACACGAATAATAACTATGAAAACGTATAGACTCCCCCAATTAATTGGATACATTGATGTTAAACGTTTTAATAAATCAATGATTGAATTTCACGAGAATATAGATAAATTAAACGACCTTGTTAGTGTGTTTCCCAAGTTGGGGATTCCAGTAACAACAGAAGTGCTTCAAGAACTGTGTGATGATTATGAAGCCATGTGTGACAAATATTTCGGTATCATATCAGAACGAATTTTGAATGAGCGTTCTGCACAACCAGATGGTTTGGATATTGAGAATTACGAGAAAGAGATTAATCAATTAAAGACGCATTTTAATGCTATAAGATGGTGGATGAAAGATAGTGATTTCAGATGCTTCATTCATGAAGGATTAGAAAATGAGACATTTCACATATCAGATAATAAAATCTATAGAGATTTGAGAGCATATCACTTCTATGTCTTGGAGAGTTCAGACTATGTAGAATGTGGAAGTGAATCATTCATTTTAAACAAGTTACAATGCATTTGTGATAATATGAACGAACTAAGGGAATATAATATCACTCCAGAATTGTTGCCAAAGTTGATAAAAGATAGTCCCAATGAAGGATACGTAGTTGACTTTAAAGCTTTTAATGAATGTAGTGATAAGGTGTTTTATGAGAGGTGATAATAGAATGTATAAGGGAGGACTGTGCAAACGGTTCTCCCTTTTCGTGTTCATGCATATCAGACTGGCATATATCCCCAAATGGATATGTAGCCAAATCCAATTACCTACTACCATGTGAGCCTGTAATGGGAATCAAAAACTTATTGGCATTTGAAACTGTAATATTCCAATGTTCAAATAGGGGGTATGGCTCTTTCATTTAGGGGGTACGGGAGTTTCAAATAGGGGGGCTACATATAAATACCTATATATAAATACCTATGGAATATAAATACACTACCTACCATTTGCCTTGCTATCGCAAGTCGCATGGTGACAGACAGATTAGTTATATTACGATAATTAAAAAATAATCTAAGAATTATGATAATCCACTTACCTACAGGATTAGAATTTACTACCCAGAAAGAAGCCAAGTCTTATTTTGGCAACCATAGATACAGAAGATTAGTAAAGGAACACAAGATATATTTTACAAACTATTACAAACCAGTTGCTAATGACGGGAGCCAAATTATCATACAGGAAAATAACGGAACGGATTGCAGGTAAATTAAATCTGTTGGAAGCATACCTGTTCTATTGTCTGGCTCTGAAATCAGATTGCTACACAATGAAATCCTATATCAAGCAAGAGAATCTGGCTACCTTTTATGGAATCAAGAAAGTAGACCAGATAAGAGAATGGTTACACAAGTTTAAGGAACTGAATCTTATCCAGATTAATAAGTATGAAGCAAAAGGAAAGCATGGTACATTTGACAGATGCGCATATATACTGAATACAGAGCATTTTGTTTTTATCAGTAATAAGCTATATGATGAGCCAATATCCAAACAGCTAAAGGGCTTTCTCATCCTACTAAAATGTAAATGTCTGAATGGCAGTAATACTTGCAAATATACCCAAACAGAATTGGCAGAAGAATTGAATATTAGTAGAAGTACTGTTTCCAGATATTTGGAGCAAGCTGAAAAAATGGGGTATATAAAGAGGGATGATAAAGGCATACACCTTAGAGACAAGAAGATGTTTATTATTACATCTGAAACAATTTTTGCTATAATAAAGAACTACTATCCAGAGATTCTTACAGATGAAGATTTAAGAGACAGGTGTGTTCACAATTAATAAAGAGAGAGAACTGTAAGGATGCAATTCTCTTTCTATTGTATTTCATTATTAATATTGGAAGCTCCAAACCAATTAGGTTTGGGGCTTTTTATGTATATCCCCAACTCAAAAATATAGGTACTTGAAATTCATACCCCCACCCCTTTTATTGAGGAAGTGTTTTCTATTTAGACTTTATGCTCTGATAGAGTGAAATATTTGATTTGTCAGTGAGCGTATCAGATGTATATCGTGCATAAGCCTCTTCTATTACCCAATAATCCCCTCACCAATCATTAGGAGAAATGAAAGGATAACATGAATCGCTATTCAGTCCACAAACGCTTTGAACTTCTGAAATGTGCGGACTTATCAACTATTTGTATATGTCTACATATAAAGATGCACAAAGATAAGTGAATGAATAGAACTTCATGTTAAGCCCTCATTTTGTCCTCAAATGCAGTATTTACTAATCATATTAACTTAATAATTTATCAGATTATGGAATCAACATTACAGATTATGCCAGTGCAGAGAATTAGTAGAAACTTTGGTGAATTTGCAGAAGAAGCAGTAATAATTGAAGAGCCAATTATTAAGCAGAAACGACCGTTATTTATTGAAGCCAATACGATTGAAGCCAGTTTGGAACATCTAAGGAATGATTGCATTATCCCTGTATTTGCCAAAGATAACGAAGCTACATTATCTCATGTGGCTTTTATCGAAGCGGTACAGGATGCAACCAATACATTCTTTAGCGGTGAACAAATTGAATCGCCAGATATTCGTGTAAGCCATGTAATCAAAGGCAGGATTCCAGAAGCCATACATAAGCCCGCCAATCAGTTATTAGAGAGTGACAAGACTATCTACTACGAGAGGTGCGCTTTTGTTATTGAAGTTCCTACTATCTATGAGACAGTACACGGTAACAGGCTAACCCTTACTATTGGTGGTGTCAGAGCTTATAACCACACCAATCTTTATTCAAAGAAGGGTGCGGAACGCTTTAAAGTGTTTATTGGCTTTACTTGTAAGGTTTGCACAAATCTATGTGTATCTACGGACGGTTATCTTAGTTGCTTGGAAGTTACCAATACAAGGGATTTATATCAAGCGGTATTGGAAATGTTCCACAAATACGATGCAGCCAAGCACATACATTTGATGCAGTCTTTAGGCAATACCAGTATGACAGAGCATCAGTTCTGCCAGTTACTTGGAAGAATGAGACTTTATCAATGTCTACCACAGGGGTATCAAAAAGCAATTCCACGTATGTTACTTACTGATACACAGATTAACAATGTGGCTAAAGCGTATATCAATGACGAGAACTTTGGCAGCTTTGGAAATGATATAAGCATGTGGAAATGGTATTCATTACTAACTGGCAGTATTAAGTCATCATATATAGATTCATTCTTGGATAGAGCCTATAATGCTACAGAACTTGCAACGGGGATATGTTCCGCTTTACACGGTGATGACAAATACCAATGGTTTCTTAGTTAGTGGTATTACGCAGTATTTAAAGGGGCATCCATATAATAAGGGTGTCCCTTAATTTATTCATTACTTAATTAATAATTAAAGATTTATGTTAGTAGCATTATTCGCTGTTATATTTTGGACTATTATGTTCTTTATTGCATGTGCAGTTTCGCCTATTGTATTCTTCTTCATGATTATTTGGGCTATATATCAATATTTCAAATTATTATGTTGAAGTAATACATGAAGTACTAATAAGGGTATCTATATACTATATATAGGTACTCTTTATTAGCTATAGCCAGTAGTATAATATTCACTTTTGTTATTAGTGAATGTTTAGCTAATAATCAGCAAGTTAGATATTCCAGTTTAAAATTAATATTCACTTATATTAGTTTCACTATAAATCAGAACATTATGTCACTTAAATATTCAAGTACAACAGCAGATTATCTGCAATGGAGCGAAGCAATGAACCTAATAAGAAAATTGGCAAGGGATAGTAATTATAAGATGTCACTTCTTATCGCTTTGGGTTGCTTCACAGGTCTAAGAATTTCTGATATTCTTGCTTTAAGGTGGAATCAGATATTAGATGCAGAAGAGTTTACCATTACAGAGATTAAAACAGGGAAGCAAAGGACAATTAGGATTAATATGCAGCTACAACAACATATCAGAGATTGTTATGAGCATATAAATCCAGTTGGCATAAATGCGCCTGTATTGATAAGTCAGAAGGGGACAGTGTACACAGTTCAGAGAATCAATGTCATGTTGAAGGAGATTAAGAAGAAGTACAGGTTGCATATAGGCAATTTCAGTTGCCATTCTCTTAGGAAGACCTTTGGCAGACAGGTTTATAACATGAATAACGATAATTCGGAGCTTGCACTTGTCAAGCTCATGGAACTATTCAATCATTCCAGTGTGTCAATTACTAAGAGATACTTGGGATTAAGACAAGAGGAATTACTTAATACTTATGATTGTCTTAGCTTCTGATAATTGGGTTGGTATGGAAGTTCAGAATTTCTACTTATATGGGGATTTGGCAAGTTTCATACCAACCTTGAATTATTGAGTAGAGACAGCTCTCAACATTTAATAAACAATAGTTCTTGCTAATCAAACGTAAATTCGTAACTTTGTAGCAATTTCAGATACCTAATGTGTTAGTTCTGAAAGGACATAGTTAACGAAGAGCGTTTAAAATATTATCCTGCATTGAAACTGGACACTTCAATTATGTACAAGGATAATAAGCAAGAACGCTCACGTCAATGTTATATACTCGCTTCAATAGGTGACTATATACTATATTGGCGTGGGCTATTGTTTATTACTTGTACAGAGCAGTCCAGAGCTCTTAGAAATAAGAGTGCTTCAATGCAGTAATATTCAGTAGTTCCCACGCTTCTTGTATGTAGTAGCCAACTATAGGGAACAGGTTGGCAAGATTAAATTTATATCAATTATGAGAACATTGAGATTAATTGGAACGACCTTGTTAATGGTTGTGTTGTGTCTGAACTTTACCGCTTGTAGCGATGATGACGATGATGACCCGTCCAATCCATTGGTCGGAGTATGGCAGAACGATGATGAAGGTGAACATTTAAGGTGGACCTTCCGAAATGACGGAAGCGGAGAAGAGCATTTATTTTATGACGATGATAGTGAATCATACACATATCAGTTTACTTACACTTATGATAGTAAATCCAGTACATTAATAATAAACTATGACGATAATGATACTGACAAATACACTATCAACATTAATGGCAATACTATGACAGCCAAGAATGAGTATGGTACAGAAATTACTTATAAGAAGAAATGATTATTGAATATAATAAATAATGATAATGAAAACACTAAGATTTATTGGTATGGCTATAGTAGCCATTATTATGAGTGTAAATTTCGTTGCTTGTAGCGATGACGATGAAGACATTGATGTAAGCCAGTTAGAGGGAACTTGGGGATTGGTACGTAGTGCAGGATGGGAACTTTGCAGCGAAGAAACTGAAAAAGATGAATGGGATGATTCTTATGACCCTTATAATCTTAGTAATGAGAGTGACAGTGAGAAATTAGTAATCAAAAAACTAACAGATAACACTTATTCTGTAGCTGCATATTACTATTATGATTCAGAATGGCAAATGGACGGAAGTAGCCAAACATTAACCTTAAATGGTAACACATTAACGGTAAGCAAGACCAATGGAGACTATGGTTATTTTGATTCTTATGCCAATCTCATAATTGAAGCCTTGACGACAGAAAACTTGGCGATTCGTGTTAAATATGACAATGTACAGACAGACCCTGAATCTGACCCTGAACACCGTCATAGTGGAGACTTTACAGAAACATTTACTAAAATGGAATAAATACCATCACTAATCAATAGAAGCGGCATTTGAGTATAACTCTCATTTGCCGTTTTTATCATGTGCAAGTCTTATTGGCATAGAATACTAACAAATCAGAAAATAATATTATGTGTTAGGCTATTTCCAAACTTTTGAATAAATATTTTCTTGTAGTATTGATATTTAGTCTAATTTGAAGAACATTAATAATATGCGTTCTGAATATATTAATATAAATAAAAATTTATGTATCTTTGCCACAGTAAATTAGAACATTGTATGACATTGCTATGATGAAAGTGTTTAGTATCTTCCTGTTATAAGGTTTCAATGCAGTTCCACCCAAACAGGGATATGGTTTGGAATCTATACAAGAACTGATGGGAAGACTAATTGCTCCACGCTTTCTTTTACGAATATATTACTGCCATTATAGGAGTGAAATGGCTATTATTATTTATTGGCTATGATGAAAAAGGTGACATTCTTTTTCTTGGTTATTGCAACGCTGACTACCACATTTTACAGTTGCAAGACAAACACTGATGATTTATGGGACAGCATCCACCAACTGGATGGAAGGGTTACTTCATTGGAAGAATTATGCAAACAGATGAATGGCAATATCAGTTCCTTGCAGAAACTGGTACAGGCATTACAAGACAACAACAGTATAACTATGGTTACTCCTGTGAAGCAAGGGGAGAAAACTATTGGTTACACCATTTCCTTTACTAAAGGCGAGCCTATTACAATCTATCATGGAGAAAAAGGAGATAAGGGGGAACAAGGAGATAAAGGAGATACAGGTGATAATGGTAAAGACGGTACTACTCCTACTATTGGTGTTAAACAACATGCTGATGGCATATATTACTGGACGTTAAATGGAGACTGGCTTAGAGATAATTCTGGTAATATGATTAAAGCAGAAGGTAAAGATGGTGCTGATGGTGAGCAAGGGGAAGAAGGGAAAGCAGGCATTACTCCCCAATTAAAAATAGAAGATGGATACTGGTGGGTATCTTATGGAGAGGATTCAGGTTGGATTCAACTGGACAAGGCTATTGCAGATAGTAAAAATTGTATTTTTGAAGAAGTAACCCAAGATGATGATTATGTATATTTCAATCTTACTAATGGAACACAAATAAGAATACCTAAAAGTCGAAGTTTATCGATATCTTTTTATGAAGAAGGACTTGGAGTTGTAACAAATGAATTTCAGTTTAAAGAAGGTGAAACTAAAGAACTTAACTATACAGTTAAAGGTAATAAGGAAAAGGCTATTGTCAAAGCAGAATTACTAAATAATGATGGAACTTACACATTAAAAACTTTGCCAACCAATGAAACTAGAGGAGTGCTTATAGTTAAAGCTAATACTTTAATAGCATTAAATCAGATAATTATAACTATTTCAGATAGTGAAAAAACAATAATGTCCACTATTTATGTCTCTTCTAAACCTACTGACCCCAATATTATTATTGTTCACAGAGCAGGTACATTAGCTAATATTTTAAAAGAATATAATAAAGAATCTATTACTCAATTAAAAATTATAGGTTACTTAAATAATGATGATATACGTACATTGAACAATTTACCTCAGCTTGCATATTTAGATATGGAAGATGTGTATATGGATAGAGATAGTTCTATATCATTTAGTGAGAAGAATTCTCTAGTATCTATAATATTGCCTAAAACTCTAAAAGAAATTATAGGTTATGCGTTTAGTGGGTGTAGCAATTTGAAAGAAATTGATATACCTTCAAGTGTGACTTCAATTGGATATAGTGCTTTTGAGGGATGTCGTGAATTAGCACATATCGAACTACCTTCAGGACTAAAAACCATTGAGGAATGCACATTTATGGAATGTAACAGTTTGGCAGGTGAGTTAACAATCCCTTCTGGCGTAACTTCAATAGGAGGATGGGCATTTCAAAATTGTAGTAATCTTACAGGTGATTTAGAGATTCCCTCTAGTGTTACATCAATTGGAGAAGGTGCTTTTATTGGATGTGGTTTTACTGGTAGATTAGTACTCCCTGACAATATAACTATTATTCCTAACAATGCTTTTTACAATTGTAGTAAGTTCACAGGTGAATTAATAATTCCCTCAGGTGTGACTTCGATTGGGAAGGGCGCATTTCAAAATTGTAGTGGTTTTGAAGGGGATATAATAATTCCCGCTAAGGTCACATTAATTGGAGAATCTGCTTTTCATGGATGTTACAAAGGAGTACCTTCAAAGATATATTGTAAAGCTTTAATTCCTCCCGTGATTGGAGACGGCTCTTTTTGGGGATATTACGCTTTATATGTACCAATAGGTAGTGCTGAAGACTATAGAACAAAAAATAATTGGGATAGATACTCGTTTACGAATGGAGTTGAGGAGATTGAATTTGTGGAATCGAATTAAATAAATATGTAATAAAAGGCAGCATTTGAATAATTCACTTGCTGCCTTTTTTAGTTCATTTCCTTCTCTTCTTAACTAATTTATGCTTATTCTTCTTAGCTGAATTTGAGAATAACCGTTCTAACATCTCCCTTGTAATAGGTAGGTATGTGACTTCTGTCAATCTAGTCTCTCTAATCTCTTGTGGTAAATAATGAATTGTGTTATTCTTCTTTGGTGTTACTTGCATATCGGTGTGAAAATTAATAGGTTGGTAATTGATTTATCTACAGCAAAGGCACTGATAAGAATCAGGTAAATCTAATACAAGATATACATTCTGGATTATTGGAATATATGTGCGTATATCTTCAAAAGGATGCGATTTGAGATAACAAGCAAAGCAATTCTTGTAACTGATTCATGACAGATATTTATGATTTTATTTTTTCTACCTGTGAGATATGATGAAACTAAGTCATTGATAAGGTGGTAAGTGAAATTTCATTTACTGCCTTATTTTTTATAATACAGTGAACTGGAATATTGGATAAATTTGTTTCTTTGCAGTCATTGATTTTAAAAGATAATACCATGAATGAATATGTAGAATATTATAAGGAACACTGTTTGAATATCCTAAAAGGTAAAGTAAAAACTTCTAAAGGGGAAGTGGTTGAGATACAAGGAGAAATAATATTAAATGATATTGGTGAGATTGATTATGAACAAGCTGTAGCTCTTGCACAATCCATAACAATTGGTGAGGGAGGAAAACATCTATCAGAAAATGTATTTGCACATGATACTACCTTGCAAGCGACTATAGGGAATTTAAATGCAAGAAAGCTATGGAGATTATCAGTTCTGTTGTATGCTATGGTGGCTAAATATCCTGTAGTGAAAATCGTACCATCACTTATAGATGAATATTTAAAGCTATACCGTCTCTTTACCCTTACTCAAAATAATGTCAATATATCAGCTATTGAATTTAAATGTACAATAGATGGCAAAGCAAATAATGTCACTATAAAGAATGAAGAATTATTGAAAAAAGTGCTCCTTTCATACTTGAATATGCAGAATGATATTATTACTCCAGAAACTTTGCAAAGCTATACCAGTAACGGAATAGTTCCTATTGATAGTTTGATTGATAAATCAGTCTACAAGAGAACACTAGACTATTATTTTGCAACAGAGTTAGAATACTTCTTGACCAGTTATTTGGATGGTAGATTTACTGATAAAGAAAAAGAACTAATCCAACAAGTATTATATTTGTTTGGATTTTATAAAACTACTGCCATAAATGGTACAGCCAGATATAGAAAGCTAATGAGTGACGGCAAAAAATTATTAATAGATAAGCCTTTAGTTACAATAAATGGAAAGATTATGCCTTTTACTATCATATCCAATCCAGAAATAACAAAATTGAGATATGAATACCTAAAGTACATAAATTCGTGTGAAAATTGAGGATGATTCTAACATTCACGTATAGCCACTTACTACTCCTTACCTTTGCCACCAGAAATAACAACTGGTGTGCTAGATACCAAAATAAACCCCAAGGGCATGGGTATAATTTATGTCAGAAAAAAAAGAATTAGCACTTAAAGTTTTAACACTAGCAGTGCTAGCCAGTAAAGGACTCAAGATAGCTAGGCTGTCAGGTAATCGTAACTTTGACGAAAAGGTGGTTAAAGCCAAAATGAAGTCCATGAAGGCAAATGGAATGTTAGTTCCCGCTATCATAGTGGATGCAACGAAGGTTATAGAAGCCGGATTGGAAATTGTAGATTTTGAAACGGGAGAAACCATTAGTGAAGCTGATGCAGACAAGTACGTTGTGTTAGTGGATGCAAACCACCGTTACAAAGCTCATCTAAATCTTCTGGAAGCTAACAAGGAGTTAAAAGATGAAGAGAAGTACAAAGGTGAGTTCTATCTTATCTATGCTTTGAATGAAGAAATTACAGTCTCGAGAATGTTCTCGGAGATTAA
This sequence comes from Bacteroides sp. OF03-11BH, assembly GCF_003604005.1. Classification (NCBI taxonomy): domain Bacteria; kingdom Pseudomonadati; phylum Bacteroidota; class Bacteroidia; order Bacteroidales; family Bacteroidaceae; genus Bacteroides; species Bacteroides sp. OF03-11BH. Next base: position 128,517 of record NZ_QTMW01000015.1, read on the forward strand.
CATTTGTACAAATCCCTGGAAGGGGGGCGACTTTCCTAAGGGGGCTAAAATGGCGTGCAAAGAGGAGCTTCCGCTACTTGATTTTATCGTGGAGCTTACCGAAGAAGGTTATCCATTACCCACTGCTTCCAAATGGGGAACGTTTAAAGCGGGTATTACTAAAGAGGTAATGGCAGATGCAATGGCGGGTAAAATAAGTGATAAATTGCGGAAAACTAATGGATTGGAAAGAGGTGAGAGATTATTAAAAGCGGCATCCGAACACCTCTCTAAAGAGGTTCTTAAAAGTCGAACTCTCATTGATTGGGCTATCAATGAATACGAAGAAGCAGATGATGAACAAAAAGTTAGTGTGATTAACAATCTGGTTGGCTTCTTTTCAAGTTTGAACAAAGAGAAGGCAGAACAGATAGAGAAAGCCAAAGGACAGCGAGGTGGAGATACCAAAGAGACCATTATAAATCGTCTTCTTAACAATTTCTACGAGCAATACACACAATCTCAAAGTACTTCTACTGATGAGTAAAATTAAAAGCCAGTTATCGAGATGATAGCTGGCTTTTTTTATCTAAATATGAATTGTCACATCTAAATGCAGACTAAAATTCTAATCTCAAAATTATGCCTTATACATAATTAATCCTATCTTTGTGTCGTTCAAACAAGGCTAGATAAGTACAAATTTGAGGAACTAACTTTGTAAGTTACTGATAAACAGTACCCAATCTAAATATACGGTTTTTATTCAAAACCGCATACCTGCACGCCTATTTTTTTCGCTTTTTTAATTAGCCATTTCAGAGATGAACTTAATACGTACCAAACGAACTTCCTCTTCCGTGAAGTCATCGCCTAATTCGTCAAGCGCATCATCAATCTTATCAGTGGTAGATTCCTTGAAATAATCGTAGATATCAAGCATATGATCTTCATCCATGATTTCTTCCAGGAAGTAATCTATATTCAGTTTGGTTCCCGAATAAACGATCGCTTCTACCTCGTCCAGCAGTTCACCAAATTCAATCCCTTTGGAAAGAGCGATATCATCTAACGCCACTTTACGGTCAATTGCCTGAATGATAGCTACCTTCATCTTTGATTTATTGGCAACCGTACGTACCCGCAAGTCTTCAGGACGTTCTATTTCATTCTCTTCACAGTGGCGTTTGATTAATTTACAGAACTCTTCACCGTAACGTTTTGCTTTTCCAGCTCCTACGCCCGGTATATTCTGCAACTCGTCCAATGTCACCGGATAAATGGTAGCCATTGCTTCCAAAGACGGGTCCTGGAAGATCACATAAGGCGGTACTTCCAGTTTCTTCGAGAGTTTCTTCCGCAAGTCCTTCAACATGGAATAAAGAGCCGGGTCTACTGCACAGGAGCCACCGCCGCGTGCCGGAACTTCTTCTTCCGTCTCTTCGAAATCGTTGTCCTCGGTAATCTTGAATGACTTCGGTCTCTTCAGGAACTTGTGTCCTTCCTCCGTCACTTTCAGGAGTCCGTAATGCTCCACATCTTTGCTCAAGTAACCTGCAATCAGCGCCTGACGAATCACTGCGTTCCATGTCTTATCCTCTTCACCCATACCGGAGCCGAAGACTTCGAGGTCTTCATGCAAATGCGCCTGTACTTCGGAAGTTTCTTTACCTTGTAGTATGTCTATAATATAATCTGCCTTAAAATTTTCTTTCACCGCGATAATCGCTTCAATCACGGCACACAATAACTCTTGAGCCTCCACTTGTTTTTTAGGGTTTAAACAGTTGTCACAATTTCCACAATTTTCTTCCGTATATTCTTCACCGAAATAATGCAGCAACGTCTTGCGTCGGCATACGGAAGATTCGGCATAAGCAGCGGTTTCCAACAGAAGCTGCTTGCCAATTTCCTGCTCTGCCACAGGTTTTCCTTGCATGAACTTTTCCAGTTTCTGCAAGTCTTTGTTTGTATAAAAGGTTATGCACTGACCTTCACCGCCATCTCTACCGGCGCGCCCGGTCTCCTGGTAATACCCTTCCAGACTCTTTGGAATATCGTAGTGAATCACGAACCTCACATCCGGCTTGTCAATTCCCATACCGAAAGCGATAGTTGCTACAATAACGTCCACTTTTTCCATCAGGAAATCATCCTGATTCTTGGTCCTGGTCAACGAATCCATTCCAGCATGATAAGGACGCGCATTGATACCGTTTGCCTGCAGGATTTCAGCAAGTTCCTCCACTTTTTTCCGGCTAAGGCAATAGATAATGCCCGATTTCTCCGGATTGTTTTTGATAAACTTGATAATATCCCTGTCAATATTAGCGGTCTTCGCACGTACCTCATAATAAAGGTTCGGACGGTTGAACGAAGATTTGAAGACTTGAGCATCCACCATTCCCAGATTTTTCTGGATATCATGCTGCACCTTCGGTGTCGCCGTTGCGGTAAGCGCAATCAACGGAGCTTTACCTATTTCATTGATAATAGGGCGAATCCGCCGGTATTCCGGTCGAAAGTCATGGCCCCATTCAGAAATACAGTGAGCTTCATCCACTGCATAGAACGAAATCTTTACCGAACGCAAAAACTCTACGTTTTCTTCTTTCGTCAGCGACTCCGGCGCTACATATAGCAATTTTGTCTTTCCGGCAAGGATGTCCGACCTCACTTGGTCTATCGCGCCTTTATTTAATGAAGAATTGATAAAATGGGCGACGCCATCTTCTTCACTGAAATTGCGCATTGCATCCACTTGATTCTTCATCAACGCAATGAGCGGAGAAATTACGATTGCCGTACCTTCCATCAAGACCGAAGGTAGCTGATAGCATAAAGATTTCCCGCCACCGGTAGGCATCAGTACAAAGGTATCTTTACCATCGAGCAAGTTATTAATGATCGCTTCCTGGTTTCCCTTGAACTTATTAAATCCGAAATACTTTTTCAGTTCATCTGTTAAATTAATCTTCCCTGCCATCTTAACTAAGGTTGTTTTATTCAGTTCATGGTTTAACTTTAAGTATGTTCTCTTCTTCAAGAGAGCCAAACAAAGTTATAAACAACTTCGTAATTACCAAGCAAAATGCGACTAATATTTTCAAGAAAATACAGTTACGATCATTTTCTGTAGCCTTACTCTTTGATTTTAAGCGGTTTGTAGTCGTGCCATATTCGCTTTTTCCAGTTGCATCTTTGCATAATCCAGCGTCACCTTATACTCTTTTTTGTTCTCTGAAGGGATTTCAAACATGACATCCATCATAATTGTTTCCACAATAGAGCGCAATCCGCGGGCACCTAGCTTATATTCTACCGCCTTGTCGACGATATATTCGAAGACATCATCTTCAAATGTCAGCTTGATACCATCCATTTCAAACAGTTTGATGTACTGTTTGATGATTGAGTTTTTCGGTTCGGTAAGGATCGCACGAAGCGCATCCCGGTCCAGCGGATTCAAATAAGTCAATACCGGAAGACGTCCGATAATTTCGGGAATCAGTCCGAATGACTTCAAATCCTGTGGAGCGATGTACTGCATCATGTTATTCTTGTCTACCGTCGCTGTTTTCTGCGATGCCGTATAACCTACGACATGGGTGTTCAACCGTTGGGCGATCTTCTTCTCGATACCGTCGAACGCACCGCCGCAGATAAAGAGAATATTCTTGGTATTTACCGGAATCATCTTCTGGTCCGGATGCTTACGGCCTCCCTGGGGAGGTACGTTCACCACAGAGCCTTCGAGCAATTTCAGTAATCCCTGCTGTACGCCTTCACCGCTCACGTCGCGAGTGATGGAAGGATTATCTCCTTTACGGGCAATTTTGTCGATCTCGTCGATAAACACGATACCCTGTTCAGCTTCAGGTACATTATAATCTGCCACCTGAAGCAAACGGGTTAAAATACTTTCGATATCTTCGCCCACATAACCGGCCTCCGTCAGCACTGTAGCGTCTACAATAGTAAACGGCACGTGCAGTAACTTAGCAATCGTGCGTGCGAGCAACGTTTTCCCGGTTCCGGTACTACCCACCATAATAATGTTCGACTTTTCAATCTCCACATCATCACCGCTGTCTTTTTGCAACAAACGTTTATAATGGTTATAGACCGATACGGAAAGGAAGCGTTTCGCATCATCCTGCCCGATCACATACTGGTCGAGGAATTTCTTGATTTCTACCGGTTTGGGCAGTTCTTTTAAGTTGAGCTTGGTAGCTCCTGCACTTTTCTTGCCTTCTCCCAATGCTTCCTGAGTGATCTCATAAGCCTGGGTAGCACAGCTGTCGCAGATGTAACCGTTCATTCCCGTAATCAGGAATCCGACTTCATTCTCCGACCGTCCACAGAAGCTACACCTTTTCTTTGTTTTTGAATCAGCCATTTTTATTTCTTAATCAATACCTCATCAATCATACCGTACTCTTTCGCTTCCTGAGCTGTCATCCAGTAGTCACGGTCAGAGTCCGCCCATACTTTATCGAAATCAGTATGCGAATGATCGGCGATAATCGTATAAAGTTCTTTCTTCAATTTCTGAATCTCACGAGCTGTGATTTCAATGTCCGATGCTTGTCCCTGCGCACCACCCATCGGCTGATGAATCATCACACGTGAGTGAGGCAATGCAGAACGTTTGCCTTCAGCACCGGCAACCAGCAATACGGCTGCCATTGAAGCTGCCATACCTGTACAGATGGTAGCAACATCGCTTGAAATAAACTGCATCGTATCATAAATGCCCAGTCCGGCATATACACTTCCGCCCGGAGAGTTGATATAGATAGAGATATCCTTACCCGGATCCACAGAATCCAGATACAACAACTGTGCCTGGAGCGTATTAGCTGTATAGTCATCAACTTGTGTACCAAGGAAAATGATGCGGTCCATCATCAAACGGGAGAAAACGTCGAGTTGAGTTACGTTCAACTGTCTTTCTTCCAGAATATAGGGATTCAAATACCCGGCCTGCGACTTAATCACATCATCCAATACCATGCCATTCATTCCTAAATGCTTGGTTGCGTATTTTCTAAAATCATCCATGTTAATTGTTCCTTTCTTATAAATTAAAAATAAACGTAAGTACAAAGAAACGAAAAAGAATACAGAGACACAAAAAAACACAGAGTTATAATTTTATAAAAACTCTGTGTTTCTGTGACTTTATATTTTATTCAACCGAATGATTACTCAAACATTTTATTGAATTCTTCGATCGAAACGTTCTTGTTCTCCAAAGTAACCTGTGCTTTCAGAGCAGCAGCAAGCTTCACTTCTACCACACGACTTACCAAATTATTGATAGTTTCTTTCTTCTTCAACATTTCCTGTGCATAGTTGTCAAGCACATCGTCAGGAATAGACAACATACCGTATTGAGCAAACTGTGCCTTTGTTGTTTCTCTAGCCATCTTCAGAACATCTTCCTGTTCTACTTTGATATCGTTTGCTTCAACCAACTGTTCCTTAATCAGGTGCCAAGTCAGTTCTTCAATGCTCTTATCATAGTTTTCAGCAACATATTCTTCTCCCTTTTCTTCGTTGTTCAGCAACATGATACGTTTCAGCAGGGCATCAGAGAATTCCAGTTTACCTACTTTTTCCATCATCACCTTGCGAATGTCGATCAGGAATTTATAATCGCTGTCAGCCACAAATCTAGCTGCGATTTCTTCTTTAATCTTAGCGCGGAATTCTTCTTCAGTCTTCACAACACCTTCGCCGAATGCCTGGTCGAATACTTCCTGAGTCAATTCACCCGGAACAAAACGAGTGATTTCTTCTACCTGGAAGCTGAAATCAGACTTCACGTCTTTTGCAATTTCCTTATCAATCTTCAACAAAGAACCCAGTTCAGCAGCATGTCCGTCATAAGCCACATTCGGATTGAACACCAATACATCATTTACTTTTGCATTAGCAAAAATAGCTTTCTGATCGTCGTTCTTCATGTAAGCAGGCATCAATACTGCAGCTTCTACCTGGATACCACCTTCTTTTGTGTTGCCTTCTTCGTCCAACTGTGCCAGCAGACCTTTCAGCATATCATTATCTTCGTAAGCGTCTACCTTATCATACTTGCCAGTGCGTTGAGTATACATCTTCACCTGGTTGTCGATCATTTCGTCAGAAACTTCGATAGTATAATAATCTACTTTATCTTTAGCGCTTACTTCTGCTTTAAATTCAGGTGCCAAAGCGATATCGAACACGAACTCGAACTCTTCCATTGTATCGAAATCAATATTCTGCTGCTTTTCTTCATTAGGCAACGGCTCGCCCAACATATTCACCTTATTATCTTTAATATAATTGTAAACAGCTTCTTGCAATGCCTTATTCACAACCTCTGCAATCACCGATTTACCATACATCTTTTTAATAAGACTTGTCGGCACCATACCTTTACGGAATCCCGGAATCTGTGCCTTCTGACGGAGTGATTTCAACTCTTTGTCTACTTTCTCCTGATAATCTGCTTTCTCAAGCTTTACAGTAAGCTCTGCGCTTACTTTGTCAATGTTTTGTAATGAAACGTTCATTCTGACAATTATTTATTTGATTTATACTTTGTTCTATACTCAAAGAGGGTGCAAAATTAGTGCTAATCTTTCAAATTTCAAAAGACATTGCAGATTTATTTCAGCAACGCCACCCATCTTTCACACATCTTTTATTAATTATTTCATCAATTCCTCATATATAAACAACAATAAACCATCAGTAACGACCATGCCGCAGGTCCCTTGGCCTACTTTTTTCTCCGTCAAGCGAGTGCCCGTAACGAAGCGTCAAAAAGGGCAGACTGTTTGAGCGAAGCGAGTTTCTGCCCTTTAGCGTAGTGAAGGAAGCGAGTAGGAGAAAAAAGTCAGCCTTGAACTTTTCTTTGGTTCTTTCTTTTCTTTCAAGAGAAAAGGAAAGAACTTTTTTCTGATAATCCGCAAATTAACCTTCCAAAAAGATGGTTAATCCAAAAATTATTCTTTTCTTTGCTGCGGATTGATGGACCATTAGTTTCTCGATTTGATTACAAGGTTTTTACTTCCGTTACGAAACGCATTTGTAAACTCTCTGTCGTTTTAATCTTTTTATTAGTAACCATCTATCCAGAGAGTTTTATTCATTTATTTATTTTTTATCATTTTCATTATGAACATTTATGTTGGAAACCTTAACTACCGTGTTAAGGAAGGAGATCTGCAACAAGTGATGGAAGATTACGGAGCAGTATCATCAGTTAAAGTTGTTATGGACCGTGAAACCGGTAAATCCAAAGGATTCGCTTTCATCGAAATGGAAGACGACGCTGCAGCTGCAAAAGCTATTGCTGAATTGAACGGAGCTGAATACATGGGCCGTACAATGGTAGTTAAAGAAGCTAGACCTAGAGCTTAATTGCCGACGCTAACATAGCTAAGAAAAAAAAGAAACTTCTGTCACCCGATGACAGAAGTTTTTTTATTACCCTTCCATTCCTTGCATTTCGACGTCCTTCACCTTACGGAGCAAGTCTGAAGCAAAGATAAAGTTATTCAGTCGCTCATTGGTAGAAGTAAAGATATCATCTTTCGTACCTTCCCACTCTTTATGTCCCTCATAAATATAAATCACCTTCTCACCAATTCCCAATACAGAGTTCATATCATGCGTATTGATAATGGTCGTCATGTTATATTCCTGCGTAATATCATGAATCAGATCATCAATCACCAATGACGTTTTCGGGTCCAGCCCCGAGTTCGGCTCATCGCAAAACAGATATTGCGGATTCAAGGCAATCGCACGCGCAATAGCCACACGCTTCTGCATACCACCACTGATTTCTCCCGGAAACTTATCTTTCGCTTCCCCCAGATTCACACGATCCAGACAGAACATCGCCCGTTTAATCCGGTCACGCAAGATATCGTTGCTAAACATATTCAGTGGAAACATCACATTATCAAATACGGTCATAGAGTCAAAAAGAGCCGCACTCTGGAAAATCATTCCCATTTCCTTGCGAAGCATCTTCTTCTCCTTCTTCCCCATCAGCACAAGGTTACGTCCGTCATACAAGACTTCCCCTTTCTCCGGAGTTAACAATCCTACAATACATTTCATCAACACCGTCTTACCGGAACCACTCTGACCGATAATCAAGTTTGTCTTTCCATTTGCAAAGTCAGCATTAATATCACTCAATACTGTCTTGTCATCAAATGATTTATAAAGTCCTTTAATCTCAATCATCCCATCAAAAGTTTAGTTAATATCAAGTCTGAAAACAGAATCAATACACTGCTGGATACTACGGCATCCGTAGAAGCCTTTCCTACAGCAATCGAACCTCCCTCTACCGTGTATCCGAAGAAAGCGGACACACTTGCAATGATAAACGCAAAAAAGAGGGATTTGATGATACCCGCCCAGATAAACCATTCGTTAAACATATACTGCAAACCATATTCGAGATCGACAGCATTCATAACCCCGGCAAACCAACACGTGCAAAAGGCACCGATGATTCCGGCAAAGATACTAAACGTCACTAGAATAGGAATAACAGTCACCATCGCCGTAATCTTAGGCAAAATCAGGTAGTTCGCCGAATTGATACCCATAATTTCGAGCGCATCAATCTGTTGCGTCACCCGCATCGTTCCTAATTCCGAAGCGATATTCGACCCGACTTTTCCGGCAAGAATCAAACACATGATGGAAGAAGAAAATTCCAGCAACATAATTTCACGTGTCACATATCCCACTGTCCAGCGGGGCATCCATGGACTTTCGATATTCAACTTAATCTGGATGGTAATCACTGCGCCGATGAAAAACGAAATCAACAGCACAATACCGATGGAGTTCACACCTAGCTGCTCCAACTCGTTAAGGTATTGCCGGAAGAACATACGCATACGTTCGGGGCGGGAAAAAGTCCGACCCATCAGCATGAAATATCTCCCGACGGTTCTCAATGCTTTTATCATAACTCACACTATTTGTCTGCAAATGTACATTATTTCAGCTTATTTTTACTACATTTGCCGCAAAATAACTAGAATATGGAAGAAAGCAAGATGGTGCTCCGCACGGAAGATCTGGTTAAGAAGTACGGTAAACGAACCGTTGTAAGCCACGTTTCCATCAATGTGAAGCAAGGTGAGATTGTAGGTTTGCTGGGACCGAACGGTGCCGGTAAGACGACTTCATTCTATATGACTGTAGGGCTGATTACTCCTAATGAAGGACGTATTTTCCTCGATGACCTGGAGATTACCAAATATCCGGTTTACAAACGCGCACAAACGGGAATCGGCTACCTTGCACAGGAAGCTTCCGTTTTCCGCCAGATGAGCGTGGAAGATAATATCGCCTCTGTACTGGAAATGACCAACAAGCCCAAAGAATATCAAAAAGAGAAACTCGAAAGCCTGATTGCAGAGTTCCGTCTGCAAAAGGTACGCAAAAATAAAGGTAACCAGTTGTCGGGAGGTGAGCGCCGCCGTACAGAGATTGCCCGTTGTCTTGCCATCGATCCCAAATTCATCATGCTTGACGAACCTTTTGCCGGTGTCGACCCGATTGCCGTAGAAGATATCCAGCAAATTGTATGGAAACTGAAAGACAAGAATATCGGAATCCTGATTACCGACCACAACGTACAAGAAACGCTTAGTATCACAGACCGCGCCTATCTGCTGTTCGAAGGAAAGATCCTTTTCCAGGGAACACCGGAAGAATTATCGGAAAATCAGATTGTACGTGAAAAATACTTGAGTAACAGCTTCGTGTTACGCCGAAAAGATTTCCAGTTGGAAAAATAAGTCTACTACAAAGTAATACAAGATCTCACAGAGATATATTTATAAAAAGACACGGATTGTCTCTCTATATATTCTATATAATTGAGACAATCCGTGTCTTTTTTATTTATTTCTGTCGAATATAAATATTAACCGGAGTACCTGTCAGATTCCATTTCTCACGCATCTTATTTTCGAGGAAACGTTTGTATGGCTCTTTCACATACTGCGGTAAGTTGGCGAAATATACAAATGAAGGCACCTGTGTATTCGGCAACTGTGTGATATATTTAATTTTGATATACTTACCTTTATTTGAAGGAGGCGGATAAGCCTCGATCAACGGAAGCATTTCTTCATTCAAACGTGCAGTCGGGATCTTTGTCGTCCGGTTCTCATACACACTACGTGCTTCTTCAAGCACTTTCAGAATACGTTGCTTAGTCAGTGCAGAAGCAAAGATGATCGGGAAATCGACAAACGGAGCAAAACGCGAGCGAACAGCTTCCTCAAACGCTTTCTGTACTTTCACAGATTTATCTTCCACCAAATCCCACTTATTTATAACAACTACCAGACCTTTCTGATTCTTCTGAATCAGAGAGAAGATATTCAAGTCCTGCCCCTCAACACCTCTTGTAGCATCCAACATCAGAATACAAACATCCGAACCTTCGATAGAACGAATCGAACGAACGACTGAATAATATTCCAAGTCTTCATTTACCTTGTTTTTCTTACGGATACCCGCTGTATCCACCAGGTAAAAATCAAATCCGAATTTATTGTAACGAGTATAGATAGAGTCGCGGGTAGTTCCGGCAATCTCTGTTACGATATTACGTTCTTCCCCAATAAATGCATTTACAATGGAAGACTTTCCGGCGTTCGGACGTCCTACCACAGCAAAACGGGGAATATCATCATCCAGGATTTCTGACGACTCTTTCTTGAAATTGCTGACAATCAAGTCCATCAAATCACCCGTACCACTTCCTGTCATGGCAGAAACGCAATACGGATCGCCCAATCCCAGTTTATAGAATTCGGGAGCATTATATTGTAAATCGTGGTTATCCGTTTTATTGGCAACCATAATCACCGGACTATTAGCACGACGCAGAATAGCAGCTACCTGCATATCCAAGTCAGTCACTCCATTCATCACATCCACTACAAACAGAATGACATCCGCTTCTTCCACAGCCAATAATACCTGCTTACGGATTTCCTCTTCAAAGACATCATCCGAGTTGACCACCCATCCACCGGTGTCAACCACAGAGAATTCACGGCCCAGCCACTCAGACTTGCCATATTGTCTGTCGCGGGTTGTACCCGCTTCTTCATTCACAATAGCCTGACGAGTCTTCGTCAGACGGTTAAATAAGGTAGACTTGCCCACATTCGGGCGTCCTACAATTGCAACTAAATTACCCATAGTTCAATACCTTGTTTTTTCACGACTATCACAGTCGCATGAATACTCTTAATCTAACTGATAGCCAAAATTGCGGAGTTCCTTATCCGAACTACGCCAATCCTTATCCACTTTCACATACGTTTCGAGAAAAATAGTCTTTCCAAAGAAACGTTCCAGTTCACGGCGAGCCTCGGTAGCCACCTTCTTCAACGCCTTTCCCTGTTTACCGATAATGATTCCTTTCTGCGAATCACGTTCCACGTTAATCACCGCCCGAATATGAATCTTCTTCGGTTCTTCCTTAAACTCTTCCACGACAACCTCCACCGAATAGGGAATCTCTTTATCGTAGTAGAGCAGAATCTTTTCCCGGATAATCTCATTCACGAAGAAACGGGCAGGCTTATCCGTCCACTGATCCTTTCCAAAATAAGGAGGAGAATCGGGCAGCAGTTCTTTGATCCGCTTCATCACATAGTCTACATTGAACTTTGATGTAGCAGAAATCGGAATAATTTCGGCTTGGGGAAGCAACTCTTTCCATTCTTCCACCAGCTTTACCAGTTTTTCCTGATCTGTAAGATCTATCTTATTGATGAGCAAGAGAACAGGCACCGTCATCTGACGCACCTTTTCCATAAACTCATTATTCTTATCCGGCGTCTCCACCACGTCCGTTACATAAAGCAAGATATCCGCATCCGTCAATGCCGAAGTAGAAAAATTCAGCATAGACTCCTGTAGCTTATAATTGGGCTTCAACACACCCGGAGTATCAGAAAAAACAATCTGCATCTCATCCGTATTATAGATCCCCATAATCCGGTGACGAGTAGTCTGCGCTTTGAAGGTAGCGATCGAAATACGTTCGCCCACCAAGACATTCATCAATGTCGACTTTCCGACATTCGGATTTCCTACGATGTTTACAAAACCTGCTTTATGCATTTCTCTTTATTTTATTGGTTGAGACAAAAAAACGCATCGAATCGAAATAGGATGCGTTTTTGAGTGTTATAGTTCAGTAACTTACGTTACGATTCCTTCTTTCCATCATAACCCCATTTCACGTATACTGCGCCCCAAGTAAATCCGGCACCGAATGCAGTGAAAATGATGTTATCGCCTTTCTTGAGTTTATCTTCATAATCCCAGATACACAGAGGAAGTGTAGCGGCACTCGTGTTACCGTAATGCTCAATATTTACCAACACTTTATCCATTGGCACATCCATACGGTGAGCCACAGCCTCGATAATACGGACATTCGCCTGATGCGGAACAATCCAGTTGATACTATCTTTCGTCAGACCATTCTTTTCTGCGATTGCAGCAGAGACATCCGACATGTTGGATACAGCATATTTAAATACTGTTCTTCCTTCCTGGTGCAAATAGTGCATTTTATTGTCTACTGTGAAATAAGACGGAGGACAAACCGAACCACCAGCTTTCATGTGGAGGAAAGGCAAACCTTTGCCATCTGTTCTCAGTATCGAATCCATGATTCCGTAATCTTCCGTAGTGGGTTCCACCATAAAGGCAGCAGCACCGTCACCGAAAATAGGGCATGTAGCACGATCTGTATAGTTAACCATTGACGACATCTTATCGGCACCGACAATGATAATTTTCTTATATCTTCCCGAACGGATGAAATTAGCAGCTGTCTCCATCAAATACAGGAATCCGCTACAAGCAGCCTGCAAGTCGAAGGCAAAAGCATTCTTTAGTCCGAGTTTATCACAAAGAATAGAAGCTGTAGAAGGGAAGTGATAGTCAGGAGTAGTGGTAGCAACAACAACCAAATCGATATCATCAGGATTAGCACCAGTCTTCTTCATCAACTGTTTGGCAGCTTTGCGTGCCATGTATGAACTACCTAATCCTTCCTCATTCAGAATATGTCTTTCCTTTACTCCGATACGAGTCATAATCCATTCGTCGTTGGTATCCACCATTTTTGATATCTCGTCGTTAGTCAAGATATAATCGGGTACGTACCCGCCGACTCCTGTGATTACTGCATTTATTTTTTCCATCAAACCTATTTTAAATTAGCAATACTATAATACTTAAAGCAGCCGGAGAGTTTCACCCCCAGGCTGTTTTCAGTATAACTGTACTAATTATACAGCTGCTTCTTTCTCAATAGCGAGCTTGCCTCTGTAATAGCCACAAGCACCACATACAGTGTGGTAAACGTGCCATTCACCGCAATTCGGACAAATAGCCAATGTAGGAGCTACTGCCTTATCATGAGTTCTTCTCTTCGCTTGTCTCGTACTTGATTGTCTTCTCTTAGGATGTGCCATTTTCTTAAAACTTTAATTATTATCTAATATTTTTTTTAATTCATTCCAGCGGGGATCAATTTGTTCCTCCACTTCTTCCTCAATTACGATGTCATCTCCACCTGAGTCGAAAGTATCATCGCTATCCTCATTCGCATTTGTTTTCAAATGCTTGTTCAATTTACCAGTCATCGCTTTATTGCACTTACCGGGAGCATGTACATGCTTCATGGGTACAGAGAGCGCAACAAACTCATACATGAACCATGCAACGTTGATTTCCCCTTCTTCCTCGGGAATCACAATCAGGTTGTCACCTTCTTCTGCATATTCATGTCCAAACTTTACCATCAGTTTATCAGAAGAACTGATAGGTAGCTCCATATCATCCAGACAACGGTCACATGGTACTGATACCATTCCCTCAGTCTGAAAACTCAGCTCGAAAGCACGAGAGGTTCTTTTCACGGTCAATGTAACATTCACCTTTCCTTTCTGAACTTCAGGACCATCAATGTGAGCGAAGTAAAGGTTATCCAATACAAACTCATACTTAGCAGAGTCTGTTTGCATTCCTTTCAAGTCAATTTTGTATTTATCAAACTTTCCCAAAGCTTCTCTCTTTTTTAAATCGTTAGCTTACAATTCGGGCGACAAAGATACAAATAAATATCCTCATAACATACAAATTATCAGTAAATATTCACTTTTTTAATAGGTATTATGAGGTTTGTATCTGTTAAAAACGGCGATATAAATACCAAAGTAATAAAAAACAGAAAGCCTCGCCCGTCCAATAGACAAGCGAGGCTTCTTAAAAACGGCGGCTACCTACTCTCCCACTGTTACGCAGTA